>NZ_JBEZGQ010000529.1:0-5864 GCF_040650095.1 Actinoplanes sp. NPDC048791
GGCCGGGTCGCTCTGCCGGGGATCGCTCTGCCGAGGATCGAGCGGGTTGAAGGGCCGGCCGGGACGTCCGGGCAGCGGTTGACCGCCCGCCGTACGGCGGGCCTCGGCCTCCGCTTCCTCACGGTCCGTCTCGGCCTCGTCGGCCGTCCGTGACCCGTGCCGGGCACGGTCGAGCAGCGCCCGCCAACGCGGGGCTGGTTCCGCAGGCCGGCCCCAGCCGGTCTCGGTCCCATCCACGGCTCGTCCTCCCAGCGACTACTCGATGTGCCCTTGTGACGCCTGTCCGATGCCCTGACGGGCCCGCCCGTTCTCCGACAGGCTACGGACGCCAACCCTATTCAGGCCACACCCGGAACCCGCAAATGCCCGGCGGTCTTGATCACCCAGTGGCAGAAACCACGTGCACGTGCACCTACCCGTACGCACCACAGGACTCGGTCGTTCAGGATGTCAACGCCCAGAAGCGTCGCGAGATGCTCCTGAGGCGGTCGGCGGCTGGCCGGGACCCGGTCCCACGGGTGACGCGGAGGCAACGGCAGCGCTCTCCTGAACTGCCGGGGCAGACGGACCGGACCCCAGGACGGGGCCGTCGGGTGAGGCCGATGTCACAGCAGCCCCGGTCGATGAGGGTAGTGGCGCGGGGCGGGCGGGGGCAACACTGCGCGACCGCGAAGGCACGGTGGGCGCACCTGACTCCGGATCGTCGGGAACCGTGGTGGTCTGCTCCGGCCGGACCGGGCGGAACTCCGTACGGTCCAGGCTGCGGACCTCGGGGGCCGGATCGACCACCCGCACCTCGGCGCGGCCGGCCAGCTCCTCCAGCACGGCGGGCGCGGCCCGCACCACGGCGGCGAAGACACAGGCGCAATGGGCGCGGTAGGCGGCGGCCTCCGAGGCGGCGATCTGCGCGGCGTTGTCGTACGCCCGGCGCAGCCTGATCTGGTCGACGCCGTCGCCCTCGAGCTCCTCGCCCAGCTTCTGATAGTCGGCCTGCTCCTGGTCCCGGGCCAGAGCGGCGTTCAGCATGCCGGTCACCACGTCCTGCGGCATCCGGTAGACGGGCATCTTGACCACCGGGGTGCGTACCCCCGGCAGCGGTGCCCGGGCGTAGACCTCGGCCACCGGGACCCCGGCCAGGGTCGCCTGCAGCTTGTCCGGCGGCAGGTAGGACCGCAGGCTGACCAGCGCCCACGTCTCCCCCGCCACCGGCGAACCCGACGAGGGCAGCAGCGCGGCCAGTTCACCGCGGCTGGAGCGCAGATAGCCGGAGACGGACTGGCCCTCGACCACCCCGACCCGCACCACGTCACCGCTGGGGTCGACCGCCTCGGGCCCGTGGTCGGCCGCCCAGACCACGGCGATGAGCAGCGCGGTCACCGAGGCCACGGCCAGCCCGCTGAGGATCCGCAACCGGGACGGGGCCGTGCCGATGCGGGACAGGCCGCGGGTCAGCGGCGGAAGCACCCTGTCCCCTGTCCTCATCGAGGTCGCCCCCTCAGACGGCGGTCGTCAGCTCGCGTCGCGGAGCACGTCCAGCGCGTACCCCAGGTCGTCAGGGTAGTCGCTGACGAAACGGACCTCGTCCTGCGTACGGGGGTGCAGGAAGCCGAGCTCGCGGGCGTGCAGCCACTGCCGGCCCAGCTTGAGCCGCGCGGACAGGGTCGGGTCGGCGCCGTACGTGACGTCGCCGACGCACGGGTGCCGCATCGCGGAGAAGTGCACCCGGATCTGGTGGGTGCGGCCGGTCTCCAGCTTCACGTCGACCAGGCTGGCCGAGCGGAACGCCTCGAGCGTGTCGTAGTGGGTGACGCTGGGCTTGCCGCCGTTCATCACCGCGTACCGGTAGTCGGCGGTGGGGTGCCGGTCGATCGGCGCGTCGATCGTGCCGCGCAGCGGGTCCAGGTGGCCCTGCACGACCGCGTGGTAGCGCTTGTCGACCTCGCGCTCCTTGAAAGCCCGCTTCAGCGCGCTGTAGGCCAGCTCGCTCTTGGCCACCACCATGAGCCCGGTGGTGCCGACGTCGAGGCGGTGCACGACCCCCTGGCGCTCGGCGGCGCCGCTGGTGGCGACGTTCTGGCCCATCGCGGCGAGCCCACCGATGACCGTGGGGCCGGTCCAGCCCGGGCTCGGGTGCGCGGCGACCCCGACCGGCTTGTCCACCACGACGATGTCGTCGTCGCTGTAGATGATCTTCATGCCGTGCACCGGGGTGGCTTCCAGCGTCGGCGCGGTCACCGGCGGCGGCAGCGTGACCTCGAGCCACGAACCGGCGGAGACCTTGTCGGACTTCGGCCGCGGGATGCCGTCGACGAGCGCGTCACCGGACTCGACCAGGGTCGCGGCCGCGGTGCGGGACAGGCCGAAGATGCGCGACACGGCCTGGTCGAGACGCATGCCGTCCAGACCGTCCGGTACGGGCAGGGAACGGGAGGTCATGCGGTCTCGGCTTTCCTGGAGGTGGCCCTGCTGCCGTCGCGCTGGCGCCCGGTGAGCTCCAGCAGCACGGCGAGGACGACGCCGACGGACAGGCAGCTGTCGGCGATGTTGAAGACCGCGAAGTGTTCCCCGTACGGCCCGAACAGGCTGATCATGTCGACGACGTGCCCCTGGAACGGCCCGGGCGCCCGGAACAGCCGGTCGCCCAGGTTGCCGAGCGCGCCGCCGAGCACCAGCCCGAGGGCGATCGCCCACGGCACCGAGCGCAGCTTGCGGACCATGAAGCCGATCCAGCCGATCACCACGATCGTGACCAGCGGGAACACCCAGGTGTAACCACTGCCGAGACTGAACGCGGCCCCGCTGTTGCGCAGCAGCGACAGATAGACCAGTCCGCCCAGGATCCGGACCGGCTCGCCCTCGGTCAGCCCCTTGGTGGAGAGCTCCTTGACGACCTGGTCGAGCACGACGGCGAGCAGGGCGGTGATGGCGAGCACCGCCACGGCGCGGCGCGCGAACCCGGAGGACACCCCGGGCCCGGACGCGGTCACCGTGGTGCCACCCGCGGCCTCGTCGGCGTTCAGCGTCGTTCCTCCAACTGCTTACAGGACACACAGAGGGTCGCGACCGGGAACGCCGCCAGCCGCTCGACGGGGATGGCGTTGCCGCATCGCTCGCACCAACCGTAGTTGCCCGTCCCGAGCCGGTCGATGGCGCGTTCCACCTGTGTGATCCGGTCGAGGAGATTGTTGGCCAGAGTGATCTCCTGCTCACGCTCCCCGGTCTTGGTGCCCCGGTCGCCCTCGTCGTCGCCGGCGGAGTCGGTGAGCCGGTCGCGCTGCAGCTCGGTGATCTCGCTGAGCGTCTGGTCGTACTCGGCCTGCAGTTCGTCGCGGCGCTCCACGAGCGCGACGCGGATCTTCTCGGTCTCCGCCGCGCTGCGCGCCTTGGCGGGCGCGGCCTTCGCGGTCGACGCGGACCTGGTGTCGGTTGCCTTGGCCATCGTCGCTCCCCTGAGCCGCGCTGCACGCGGCGAATCGGCGGTCTTCCAGCGGTCATCGGGACGTGGTCGGCCACCCGTCCCGTATCGGTGCCCCGGCCGCGCCCCCACGCGACCCGTGCACCGTCCCCCACGTGCACAAACGGCGCGGCCATGGATCGCCGCGCACTCCGGAGGGTGGCAAGGATACGGAACGTGAAGAGCAGCGACAACACGGCGCACCGGCCCGGTGACCGGTTAACCGGGACGAATGCCCCGAACGCCCTCGTCAGATACCCGACGACCACACCCGCCTCGTTCGCACCTGCCGTTTCCTTCGAGTTGGCCGGCGGCAGCCGAATCGACGCAGCCGAATCGCCAGACACGACCAAACGCCCATAACCCCGCGCTCAGGATCGGTCGCGGCCGTCCTCACCGAACCAGCGGGCCAGCCGCCCCCGCCGGCTCACCGCCCGCAGCCGCCGCTCGGCCAGGTCCCGGGCCGCCGCCGTGGTCACGATCAGCAGGCCGTCGCCGGTCCGCAGCCGGGTGTCCGGCCCCGGCACGAAGCCGGCCCCCTCCCGCACCACCAGCGTCACCACCGCACCGACCGGCAGCCGCAACTCGTCGATGTGCACCCCGGCCAGCCGGGAACCCGGCGCCACGTCGAGCTGCAAAAGGTCGGCATGCATCTGCTCCAGCGGCGCCGTCTCGACCTGGATCTCGATGGCCTCGGTGGGCGCGGTGATGCGCAGCAGCCGGGCAACCGGCGCCAGCGTGCCGGCCTGCACCAGCGTGAAGATGATCACCAGCACGAACACCACGTCGAAGAGCGTCTCGGCCCCGGGCGTCGCGCTGGAGAGCGGAATGGTGGCCAGCACGATCGGCACCGCCCCGCGCAGCCCGGCCCAGGACAGGAAGGTCCGCCCGGACCGGCCCAGCTCCCGGAAACTGCGGCTGACCAGCGCCGAGATCCAGACCGACAGCGGCCGGGCCAGCAGCACGAGCGCGCACCCGACAACCAGTGCGGGCACCAGCGCGTCACCCAGCCGGTCCGGCG
Organism: Actinoplanes sp. NPDC048791; assembly: GCF_040650095.1. Lineage (NCBI taxonomy): Bacteria > Bacillati > Actinomycetota > Actinomycetes > Micromonosporales > Micromonosporaceae > Actinoplanes > Actinoplanes sp. NPDC048791. Next base: position 4,476 of record NZ_JBEZGQ010000529.1, read on the forward strand.
AGGCGAGCAGCCCGAGCAGCACGAACAGGCCGATCTGGGCGACCCAGGCCAGCGCGTCGGCGAACCCGAGAATGGCCTGGCGGTGCGGCAACCGGGCGTTGCCGATAACCACCCCGGCCACGTAGACGGCGAGGAAACCGGAGGCGTGGGCGACGGCGCCGGCCGCGTACGCCAGGAAGGTGAGCGCGACCGCCGCGATCGGATAGAGGCCCGCCGACGGCAGGGCGGCATTGCGCAGCAACCAGCGCCCGGTCGCCCCCACGGCCAGCCCGATCGCGGCGCCGGCGGCGAGCTCGTAGACGACGATCAGGAGCTCGTACCACCAGGGGTGGGTCATCCCGGCAGTGGCCGACAGCAGGACGACCAGCAGGACCACCGGGGCGTCGTTCATGCCGGACTCGGCCTCGAGCGTGGCGACCAGCCGGGGAGGCAGCCGCAACACCCGCAGGGTGGCGAAGACCGCGGCGGCGTCGGTGGACGAGAGCACCGCGCCGTAGAGCAACGCGAGGCGCCAGTCCACGTTCAGCACAAAATGCACGACGACGCCGACCACGGCGATGCTCACGGCCACCCCGAGGGTGGCCAAGGTGGCCGACAACCCCAGAACCGGCCGCAACGTGCTCCAGCGGGCGGTCAGCCCACCCTCAGCGATGATCATGATCAGGGCGCAGAAGCCGAGGGTACGGGTGAGCTCGGCATCATCGAAGCGGATGCCGAACCCGGCCTCCCCGATGACCACACCGATCAGCAGGTACACCAGCAGACTGGGCAGTCCGAGCCGGGTGGAGAGCCGCACAGCACCGACGGCGACCAGCAGCACGGCGGCGCCGACAAGCAACGCAAGGTCGAGCCCGCCGGTCATGCGCTGCCGTCACGCAGGGCGGCGAACCGCTCCCCGACGTCCCCGGCCACGGTAAAGACTTTGTCCCGGCTGGTGGCGCCGACCTTGAGCACGACGTCCCGGGCCTTGACCCCGAGCGCAGCGGCAAGCGCCCGCCGAACGGCCTCGGTGGCCTTCCCGTCAACCGCGGGCGCCCCGACGGCGACGATCAGCGCGGGCCCGTGCGGCCCCTCATAACGCCCACCGACCCGGGTACGCCCAGCGCCGGGCCGCACCCGCACCACGACGGACCGCCACCCGTCACCACTTGTCTGAGCGGCTCGCGACGTGCTCGCGCCGGGTCGGATGGTGGCCGGATCGGGTGAGGGGACGCGCCGCTTGGCCATGCCCCATTGTGCCGATCACCGACACCCCACCAAATCCAACGTTCCGCCAACGCCCCGCCCGCGCCCACCCCACGCCCTCCCCGCCCGCACCTCACCCCGCCGTGCCCCACCCGCACCTCGCCCCGCCTTGCCCGCCTTGCCCCGCCCGGCCTTGCCCCCGCA
>NZ_JBEZGQ010000530.1:0-5834 GCF_040650095.1 Actinoplanes sp. NPDC048791
GCTCAGCAGTGGTCCGCGGTGGCCGGTGTGGCCGACCCGCGAGCTGCGGAACCGGCGCTGCTCGCCGGGCTGGCCGACGGGGTGCAGGCGGCATGCGCGGCCGGGACGGCGGCGGTGGAACTCATCCGGCTGTGATGTCCCCCGTGTCGCCGGACCCGGATAGTTTGTGCGGCTAGACTGCCGGGCAGGTGCGCCGGGAAGTCTGGTCGGCAACGTCCGAGCCGACCCCGAAAGACGGAGCGCCTGTGACCTTCGAACCACGCCGGACCGCCCATGTCCTCAGCCGGGGCTCCTGGGCCGAGGCTCGGCGCATCGCCGACATCCTGCGCAAGGAGACCATCGGTGGGGCCCTGCTGCTCGCCGGTGCCCTCGTAGCTCTGATCTGGGCCAATTCCCCCTGGTCGGACAGCTACTTCTCGATGCTGGGGTTCACGTTCGGCCCGTCGGCGCTGCACCTGGACCTGTCGGTCGCGTCGTGGGCGGCCGACGGGTTGCTGGCGATCTTCTTCTTCGTGGCGGGCCTCGAGCTCAAACGGGAGTTCGTCGCCGGTGACCTGCGGGATCCTCGCCGCGCGGCGGTGCCGGTGGCTGCCGCGTTCGGTGGCGTCATCGTCCCGGCGCTGTTCTATGTGATCGTCAACACCGGTGGCGCGACCGAGGGCTGGGCGATTCCGACGGCCACCGACATCGCGTTCGCGCTGGCCGTGCTCGCCGTCATCGGGCGGCACCTGCCGACGGCGTTGCGCACGTTCCTGCTCACCCTCGCGGTGGTCGACGACCTGCTCGCCATCGTGATCATCGCCGTCTTCTACACCGCGCACCTCTCGGTGCTGCCACTGCTCGCTGCCTTGATCCCGCTCGGCCTGTTCACCCTGTTGGTGCAGCGACGGGTCCGGTCGTGGTGGCTGCTGCTGCCGCTGGCGTTCGCGGCCTGGGCGCTGGTCCACGCCTCCGGCGTGCACGCCACCGTGGCCGGGGTCCTGCTCGGGTTCGCGGTGCCCGTGCTGCGCAGCCGTCAGGCCGGCGGCCCTGAGGCCGGGCCGGGTCTCGCCGAGCACTTCGAGCACCGGTTCCGCCCGATCTCGGCCGGCTTCGCGGTGCCCGTGTTCGCGCTGATGTCGGCCGGCGTGGCCATCGGCGGGCTCAGCGGTCTGTTCTCGGGACTGTCCGATCCGGTGGCGGTGGGGATCATGGCCGGTCTGGTGATCGGCAAGCCGATCGGCATCACCGCGGCCACCTGGCTGGTGGCCCGGTTCACCCGCGCCCGGATCGACGCCGGTCTGGCCTGGATCGACGTCTTCGGGCTGTCGGTGCTGGCCGGCATCGGCTTCACCGTCTCGCTGCTGATCGGTGAGCTGGCCTTCGGCGTCGGCAGTGAGCTGGACGGTCGTGTCAAGGTCGCCGTGCTCACCGGTTCCCTGGTGGCGGCCCTGCTGGCCGCGGTCGTCCTGCGGCTCCGGAACCGCACCTACCGGCGCATCTGCGAGGAGGAGAGCGTCGACCGGGACGGCGACGCCATCCCCGACGTGTATCAGGGATGAGCGGGCCGCCCGGGCAGCGAGAGAGGACCGCATGCTGCTGTTGACGTTCGCCGCTGTCCTGCTGGCCGCGGTGCTGGTGTCGGCGCTGGCGAAGCGGACGATCCTGTCCACTGCCGTGCTGTTCCTGGTCGCCGGTTTTGTGCTCGGCCCGGACACGACCGGGGTGCTCGACGTGCGCGCCGACTCACCCATCGTCGGCACGCTGGCCGAGCTGGCTCTGTTCGCGGTGCTGTTCACCGACGGGATGCGGGTCGGCTGGGCGGACCTGCGCTCGGCGTGGCGGCTGCCCGGCCGGGCGCTGGGCTGGGGCTTGCCGCTGACGCTGCTGGTGACGGCCGTGGCCGCCCACTACGTCGTCGGGCTGGGCTGGGCGGAGTCGCTGCTGATCGGCGCGATCCTCTCCCCGACGGACCCGGTGTTCGCCTCGGCGCTGGTCGGCAACGACAAGGTGCCGGCCCGGCTGCGGCACCTGTTGAACGTCGAGTCCGGCGTCAATGACGGGCTGGCGCTGCCGTTCGTGATCGTCTTCCTCGCCGTGGCCGCCGGCTCCGACGATCTGCATCTCGGTGAGCTGGCCCTGGAGGTGTCGCTGGGGCTGGTGGTCGGTGTGGTGATCCCGGTGGCGGCCATCCTGCTGGAACGCACCCGGTTCTTCTCCGCCTCGACGGCGTACGAGCCGCTCAACGGGCTCGCGATCGGTCTGCTGGTGCTCGGCGTGTCTCAGGCGACGCACGCCAATCTCTTCCTCGCCGCGTTCTCGGCCGGTATCACCGTGGCCACGTTCGGACCGCGGCAGCGCGCCGCCTTCGAGCACTTCGGGGAGAACATCGCCGAGCTGTTCAAGCTGGCCGCGCTGCTGGTCTTCGGCGCACTGATCTCGCTGGAGTTCCTGGCCGAGATCTCCTGGGCGGGCTGGGTGTTCGCGTTCCTGGCCATCTTCGTGGCCCGCCCCGTGGCGCTGTGGCTGTCGTTCCTGCGGTCCGGGCTGGACCTGCGGGAGCAGGCCGCGGCGATGTGGTTCGGCCCCAAGGGCTTCGCCTCCGTGGTCTACGGGCTGATCGTCCTGGAGTCGGGCATCGTGGCCGCGGACGAGATCTTCCACCTGGTGGCGCTGACCATCGTCGTGTCGATCGTCCTGCACTCGTCGACGGATGTCGTGGTGGCCCGGGCGTTCGACGAGGAAGCCGAGGTGCCGGCCTGGCACGGGGTGCTCCGTCGCCGGGTCCGGGCCGTGCGGCGCAGGTGAGCGAGGGAGCCGTACGGTAGGGAGAGGCAGGAACGCGACGGAGGAGACCGGTATGCACGCTGGTGACGTGGCGATCCAGATGAGCGCGGTGGGTGAGGACACCCCGGCCCGCGAGGCTGCCCGGGTGCTGGCCGCCCAGGACCTGCCGGGGCTGATCGTGCTCGACCGTCAGGGCCGTCCTCTCACCGTCCTGGCCGGCACGCAGGTCCTGCGGATGGCGTTGCCGTCGTACTGCCAGGACGATCCGGCGCTGGCCCGGGTGATCGACGAGGCGGCCGCCGACGTGATCTTCGAGGGGATCGGTGACCGGACGGTTGCCGACCTGCTGCCCAGGAACCGGCCGGAACTGCCCGCGGTCAGCGCCGATGCCACCCTGCTGGAGGTGGCCGCGGTGATGGCCCGGTCGAACGTGCCGCTGGTGGCGGTCGTCGACAAGAACCGGGTGATGACCGGGGCGATCACCTTGGACGGGCTGCTGGACCGCATGCTCGGCACCTGAGCGCCCGCCCGGCTCAGAAGGCGAAGAACCGCAGCCACAGGTACGGCACAGCCAACGTCACCGAGATCACGGTGACGATCAGGCCGTACTTGGTGAAACCCCAGAACGTGATGCGGTGCCCGGCGCGTTCGGCGATGCCCAGCACGACGACGTTGGCCGACGCGCCGACCGCGGTCGCGTTGCCGCCCAGGTCGGCGCCGAGCGCCAGCGCCCACCAGAGCACCTCGGCCTTGTCGTTGCCGCCGGACGCCTCGACGAGTTCCGCGACGATCGGGCTCATCGTCGCCACGTACGGGATGTTGTCCACGATCGCCGACAGCCCCGCCGAGGCCCAGAGCAGCAGCAATGTCGCCGGCCAGAGCTTGTCCGCGACGGCGCTGGTCGCGGCCCGGGCCAGCGTGTCGACCACCCCCGTGGTGACCAGGCCCCCGACCATGACGAACAGCCCGGCGAAGAAGATGAGCGTGGGCCACTCGACGTCCTTGGCCACGTCCGTCGCGTCCAGGCGCGACGCCGCGAGCAGCAGCAGCCCGCCCAGCATGGCCACCACTGACGGCTCCAGGTGCAGCACCGTGTGCAGGCTGAACGCCACCAGGACGGCCCCGAGCACGATGAGGCTGAGCACCACGAGCCGGCGGTCGCGGATCGCGTCGCGCTCCTTGAGGGCCATCACCCGGGCGACGCGTTCGGCGTCGTAGCGGAACGCCTTGCGGAACATGATCCGGCACAACAGGACCAGGACCACCAGGACCACCAGCACGAACGGCGCGAGCACGCTGAGGAAGTCGTTGAAGGTCAGTCCGGAGCGGCTGGCGATGATGATGTTGGGCGGATCGCCGACCAGGGTGGCGGTGCCGCCGATGTTGGAAGCCAGCACTTCGGCGATGAGGAACGGGATGGGCGGGACGCCGAGCCGGTCGCAGACCAGCAGGGTGACCGGGGCGACGAGCAGGACTGTCGTGACGTTGTCCAGGGCCGCGGACACCACCCCCGTGACCACGATGAGGATCACCATGATGGGGAACGGCCGGCCCCGGGCCTTCTTGGCCGCCCAGATGGCGACGTACTCGAACAGTCCGGTGCGTTTCAGCACGCCGACGATCAGCATCATCCCGAGCAACAGGAAGATGACGTTCCAGTCGATCCCGGAGTCCTCCGAGAAGAACGCGTGCTCGGCGTTCGTGGCACCGAGCGCCAGCATGATCGAGGCGCCGCCCAGGGCCACCGCGACCCGGTTGATCTTCTCGGTGGCGATGAGCACGTAGGCGACGACGAAGACGGCGACTGCGATCCAGGCGAGCGCGCCCACGTGTGATCTCCCGGGTGTTTTGGCCAGCGGTCATCGATCGCCGACCAGACTTCCCGGCACACCTTCGATCAACCTAACAGCACGCCGGTGCGGTCACCCGGCGACTGACCCACGACATGCGGTGACCCGTCACACCTCGCTGGACAGCCGGGAGTACGGTCGTTCCAGGTGCGCCGGGAAGCCTGGTCGGCAGTCGTATCGTGCTGTCGACCCGGAGGTCGCGATGAGCGCTGCCGCGCTGCGTACCGACAAACTGTCCAAGTCCTACGGGCGCCTGCGCGCCCTCGTCGATCTTGACCTCAGTGTCACGCCCGGTGAGGTCTTCGGCTTCCTCGGCCCGAACGGCGCCGGCAAGTCGACCACCATCCGGCTCCTGCTCGGCCTGGCCCGGCCGACCGGCGGCCGGGCCTGGATCTTCGACACCGATGCGGGCGACGTCGCGTCCGCCCACCGGCTGCTGGCCCACGTGCCCGCGGATGTGGCGCTGTGGCCCCAGCTGACCGGCGCGGAGATCCTTGAGCTGCTGGGCCGCACCGGTCCCGGCGTCGACAGTGCCTACCGCAACGAGCTCATCGACCGGTTCGCCCTGGATCCCGGCAGGCCGGCGCGGACCTACTCGACCGGCAACCGCCAGAAGGTCGCGTTGATCGCGGCGTTCGCCACCCGGGCGCCGCTGCTGATCCTCGACGAACCGACCAGCGGCCTGGACCCGCTGATGGAACGTGAGTTCCGCCGGGCCGTCGGGGAGGCCCGCGAACGCGGTCAGACCGTCTTCCTGAGCTCGCATCAGCTTTCCGAGGTCGAAGCCGTGTGCGACCGGGTCGCCATCCTGCGGACCGGGCAGCTGGTCGACGTCGCCACGGTGGCCGGCCTGCGCCGGCTGCACCGCACGGAGGTCGAGGTCGGATACACCGGTACGGCACCTGACCTGGGCGCCGTGCCCGGAGTGCAGGGCCTCGAGACAGTCGGCCCGGGACGACTGCGCTTCGCCCTGACCGGGCCGCCCGCCCCGGCTCTGCGGGCGCTGGCCGCGGCGGACGTGTCCACCCTGGCGGTGCGGGAGCCCACCCTCGAGGAGATCTTCCTCGCCTATTACGGCGAGGCTACGCGATGACCGCGGTCGCACCGGCCGCGGCGATGCGGGCGCCGGGCCGCGCGGTGACCGGACTGGCGATACGGCAGGTACGCCGGGGCGCCGGGCTGGTCATCGCCGTCGCCGCCGGCATGTCCGCCCTGGTG
>NZ_JBEZGQ010000531.1:0-5833 GCF_040650095.1 Actinoplanes sp. NPDC048791
CGCCGGTGACGACCTCAAGCGCACCGGTGTCGAGCAGGGCACCCGCGGCCTGCAGTACGTGACCTACGCGCGCACCTTCAAGGGCCTGGCCGTGGTCGGCGGCGACGTCGTCGTCACCACGGACGCGGCCGGCACGGTCAAGGACACCGCGGTCGCCGAGACCGCCGCCATCTCCGTCGGCACCACCGCGAAGATCACCGCGGCCCGGGCGGCGGCCATCGCCAAGGCCCGGCTGGCCAAGGTGGACAGTGCGAGCACGCCCGAGCTCAAGGTGCTCGCCGGGGACAGCCCCAAGCTGGCCTACGAGGCCGTCGTCGAGGGCCGTACGGCGCAGAACAAGCCGAGCAACCTGCACATCTTCGTCGACGCGGCCACCGGCGCGGTGCTCGACGAGATCGACTACGTGCGTGAGGGTTCCGGCAACGGCTACTACTACGGCAACGTCACCATCAACACCTCGGGCTCCGGCTCCTCGTTCTCCATGACCGACTCCACCCGTCCGGGCCTGAAGTGCGGCGGGCAGAACGGGTCGGCGTACACCGGCACCGACGACGCCTGGGGGACGGGCTCCGGCACCAACCTGGAGACGGCCTGCGTCGACGCCCTGTGGGGCGCCCAGCGTGAGGTCGACATGTTCTCCTCGTGGTTCAACCGCAACGGCATCCTCGGCAACGGCAACACGCCGCCGATCCGGGTCGGGCTCGCCGACGTGAACGCGTACTGGAACGGCTCGTACGTCAACTTCGGCCACAACCAGGCCAACACCCGCCAGGCCACTCCGATCGACGTGGTCGGCCACGAGCTCGGCCACGCCGTCTTCCAGACCACCCCGGGCGGCGCGGGCAGCGGCAACGAGAACGGCGGCCTGAACGAGTCCACCGGCGACATCTTCGGCGCGCTGACCGAGGCGTTCGCCAACAGCCCGCTCGACCCGCCGGACTACCAGGTCGGCGAGGAGGTCGACCTGGTCGGCCAGGGCCCGATCCGGTACATGTACAACCCGTCGCTCGCCGGCGACCCGAACTGCTACTCGTCGTCGATCCCGTCGACCGAGGTGCACGCCGCGGCCGGTCCGCTGAACCACTGGTTCTACCTGACCGCCGAGGGCTCGAACCCGACCAACGGCCAGCCCGCCAGCCCGACCTGCAACTCGAGCACGGTGACCGGCCTGGGCATCCGCAAGGCCGGCGAGATCTACTACAACGCGATGCAGTCCAAGACCTCGACCTGGAAGCACGCCGGGGTCCGGACCGCGACGCTGGCCGCCGCGAAGAACCTGTACGCCCCCAGCTGCGCCGAGTTCAACGCCGTCAAGGCGGCCTGGGCCGCGGTCAGCGTCCCCGCGGTGAGCGGCGAGGCCACCTGCACCACCGGTACGCCGACCAACGACTTCTCGGTGTCGGTGTCGCCCACCTCGGGCACCGTCGCGGCCGGCTCGTCGGCCACCACCACCGTGGCCACGGCGACCACCTCCGGTTCGGCGCAGAGCGTGGCGCTGACCGCCGCCGGCCTGCCGAGCGGGGCGACCGCCTCGTTCAGCCCGGCCTCGGTGACCTCCGGCTCGTCGTCGACCCTGACGATCAGCACCACGGCGGCCACCCCGTCGGGCAGCTACCCGATCACCGTCACGGGCACCGGCTCGGCGACGCACACCGCCACCTACACGCTGACGGTCACCGGCGGCACCGGTGGCAGCTGCACCGGCACCAACGCCACGGACGTGTCCATCCCGGACGCCGGTTCGGCGGTGACCAGCACGATCACGATCGCCGGCTGTGCCCGGTCGGCGTCGTCGGCCTCGACCGTGGCCGTCAACATCGTCCACACCTACCGCGGTGACCTGGTCGTCGACCTGGTGGCCCCGGACGGGACCGCGTACCGGCTGAAGAACAGCAGCAGCTCGGACAGCGCGGACAACGTCGCCACGACGTACACGGCGAACCTCTCCTCGGAGGCCGCCAACGGCGCCTGGAAGCTCCAGGTCCGTGACGTCTACAGCGCCGACACCGGCTACATCAACACCTGGACCCTGACCCTCTGACCTTCAAGCACCACTCCGGAGGCCCGTGGCGAGCGCCGCGGGCCTCCGTTGTGTCCGGAAACACGGCCCGCCGGCGCAATGGTCTGACCAGGACATTGGCAACGGAGAGTGACCTGGGCTACAGAGATCCGGTGGCCGCCATCACTTCTGTAGCGGAGGTTTTACCTGGTCGGTTTGTTGTGGAAGCCCGGAGCCCGGATGGTTGTTGCAGGAAGCGACGACGCTTTCGCCGTCACTCATCGTGAGGAGAAGGATCATGCCTTTCACCACCCAGCTGCGCGACGTCCGCGTGAACCTGGCGAACCGTCGCACCGAGCGGACCGCCCGGCGCCGGCTCAGCGCCGAGCTCGCGGCGTTCCAGACCCCGGCCGAGCGCGCCGAGCTCGACTTCATCCTGGGCCGGCACACGCAGGAGGAGACGCGGGAGATCCGCGAGATCCTCAACCAGCAGGACTACGAGCGACAGCGGGCCGGCAGCGGCATCGGCGGCTATCGCGGCTGACGCCCGCCACCTGACCCGAGAACGGCCCCGGCACTGTCGCCGGGGCCGTTCTTGTCATGTCAGTCCAGCTTGCTGTGTCACTCCTGGTCGGACCGGTCCTCGCGGGCCCGCAGGGCGCCCGCGTGCGCGATCGTGTCCGGGTCCTTGCGGATCTTGATGAGGCTGGCCACGGTCGTGATGATCAGCACCGCGACGATGACGCCGAGCGAGACCGGGGTGCTGACCTCCGGCACCGCCGTGCTGATGTCCTTGTGCGCCCAGTGCAGCACCAGCTTGACGCCGATGAAGGCCAGGATGATCGACAGTCCCGTGGAGAGGTAGACCAGCCGGTCCAGCAGGCCCTTGACCAGGAAGAAGAGCGCCCGCAGGCCGAGCAGGGCGAACGCGTTCGCGGCGAAGACGATGAACGCCTCCTCGGTGACGCCGAAGACCGCGGGGATCGAGTCGAGCGCGAACAGCAGGTCGGCGCTGCCGATCGCGATCAGCGTGATGAACAGCGGGGTGGCCGTCCGCTTGCCGTCGATGCGGGTGAACATCTTGCCGCCGTGGAAGTCCTGGGTGACCGGGAAGAGCCGCTTGGCCCCGCGTACCACGGCGTTGTCGGGATCGGGGTCCTCGTCGCGGTGCCGGAACAGCTGCACCGCCGTGTAGATCAGGATCAGGCCGAAGATCAGGAACATGAACGAGAACAGCGACAGCAGCGTCGCGCCCAGCGCGATGAAGATGACCCGCAGCACCAGCGCGATGATGATGCCGAAGGTCAGCACCTCCTGCTGGTACTTCTCCGGCACGGCGAAGGTGCCCATGATGATCACGAAGACGAAGAGGTTGTCGACCGACAGACTCTTCTCGACGATGTAGCCGGCGAAGTACTCCGTGCCGTAGTCCCAGCCGGCGATCGCGGCGAAGACAAAACCGAACGCGATGGCGATCGCGATGTAGAAGACCGACCAGGCGGTGGCCTCACGGAAACCGACGGCGTGCGGGCGCAGCACACCGAGGGTCAGGTCGAGGGCGAGCAGGGCGACGATGACCGCGATGGTCAGCGTCCAGCCGAGCGCGGTGACCTCCAGCATGGGGAAGGAACCTCCGGGCGTGAGTCAGCAGGGGCGGTTGGCGGAATGTACCCACAAGGTTCCCTGGTCAGGCTGGGAAGATCCTGAATTCCCCCCCCGCCCGTGGCTCAGACGACCTGGAACGAGCGCTTGGACAGGCCCATCCAGAAGCCCTCGATCGGCTGCTCCGGGCTCCGCTCGGGGTCGGCCGCGGCGCCCAGGGTGAGGAACATCGGCGCGAAGTGCTCGATCGTCGGGTGCGCGTACGGCATCCCGGGCGCCCGCTCCCGGAAGTCGGCCAGCTCGTCGATCGCCCCGCGGGCCAGGGTCTCGGCCGTCCAGGCGTCGAAGTCCCGCGACCAGCCCGGCGCCGCCGCCTCCGGCCGGAAGTCGCGCAGGAACGGCAGCCCGTGGGTGGTGAAGCCGGAGCCGACGATGAGCACACCCTCCTCGCGCAGCGGCGCCAGCCGGCGGCCGATCTCCAGCAGCCGGTCGGGCTCGAGGGTGGGCAGCGACATCTGCAGCACCGGGATGTCGGCGTCCGGGTACATGACCGTGAGTGGCACGTACGCCCCGTGGTCGAGCCCCCGGCCGGTACGGGTGACGCGCTCACGGTCGGGCATGAGCTTCTCGATCTGCGTGGCCAGCTCGGGCGCACCGGGCGCCCGGTACTGCACCTCGTAGTAGTGGCGGGGGAAGCCGCCGAAGTCGTAGACCAGCGGCACCGTCTCGGTGGCCCCGAGCATCAGGGGCGCCGACTCCCAGTGCGCGGAGGCCATCAGGATCGCCTTGGGCCGGGGCAGGTCCCGGGCGAGCTCCTGGAGCTGGCCGACCCAGGTGGGATCGTCGACCAGCGGCGGCGCGCCGTGGCTGATGAACAGGGCGGGCATGGCGCTCATGGAAACCTCCGGACTTGACGCTTCAACTACCAGGCTCCACGATACGGCGTATTAGTTGAGTCGTCAACTAAATGTGAGGCGGCCGCGCCAGCCGTCCAGGATCCGTTCCGGCTCGGCGTCCAGCACGTCGGCGAGCAGCATCGCGTACACGTCGCGGAAGTCGACCGTGTGGCGCAGGTCGCCGTCGTCGAGGTCGGTCAGGCTCGGCGCCTCGCCGTAAAGGCCGCCCTTGATGCCGGCGCCGAGCAGCAGGACGTTGGAAGCGGTGCCGTGGTCCGTGCCGTCCGAGGCGTTGGCCTTGACCCGGCGGCCGAACTCCGAGTAGACCGCGACCACCACGTCCCGCCCGGCCTCGGTGCCGGCCATCCGCTCCACGAACGCGGCCAGCGGCTTGTCGAGCTTGGTCAGCAGCGCCTCCTGCGCGGCCTTCTCGTCGGCGTGCAGGTCGAAGCCGCCGAGCGACACCGAGTAGACCCGGGTGGCCGCGCCCGCCTCGACGCAGCGGGCCACCAGGGCGAGCTGCTGGTCCAGCGGCGGTGCCTGGCCGCCGGTCGCGGTCGCCTGGCCCTCGGCGTCGTCCTCCTCCGCCTCGGCCGCGACGTCGGTCATCAACCCCTGCACGCGGACCAGGTCGGCGAAGCAGGCCGCCGCCCGCGCCTGGGCCGGCGACTCACCGGCGGCCGCGGTGCCGAAACCGTCGAGGACCGGCTTCGTCACTCCCTTCGGCAGGGTCAGCGCGCCGCCCGGGACGGTCGCTCCCGCGCTGGTGGCGCCGGCCAGCAGCGGTGGCAGGACCGGCTCGAACGAGAACGCCAGCCGCGGATCCCCGCCCGCGGTGTCCAGCCACCGGCCCAGCCAGCCGGTGGTGCCGGGACGCTCCGGGGCGGCTGTCTGCCAGATGTCCATGGACCGGAAGTGGCTGCGGTCCGGCTTCGGGTAGCCGACGCCGCGGACGACGGCGAGGCGCTGGTCGCCGTACAGTTTGTGCAGGCCCTTCAGTCCGGGGTTGAGCCCGGCGCCGTCCTCGAGCGCGAGCACCTGCCCCTCGTCGTAGGCGAGGCCCGGCCGGGCCGCGGCATAGGCCGGATCCGTGTACGGGATGACGGTGTTGAGGCCGTCGTTGCCGCCGTAGAGCGTGACCAGCACCAGGATCTTGCCGGGCTCCCGGTCTCCGGCGGTGGCCAGGATGTCGCGCAGGGCGTAGGCGGAGCCGCCGGCCGCGAGCGCGCCGGCTCCGACGACGCCGCTCGGCGGCCGATCAGGGGAGAGATTCCCTGGAGGTTCCGTGTTCACGCTGCTCGACCGGCTGCCGCCGAAGGCCCGTACCGGATTGGAC
>NZ_JBEZGQ010000532.1:0-5831 GCF_040650095.1 Actinoplanes sp. NPDC048791
GTGCGGCGGTGGCTCAGCGGCGCGCCGTCGGCGTTCAGGTGGTGCGGGGCCGCGTACGTGATCTCGGTGGTGACGATGTCGCCGGGCCGGATGCCGGTCAGCTCGCCGGTGGCGAAGTGCACCAGCCGGCCGTCCCGGGCCCGGCCACTCATCCGGCCGGTGCGCTCGTCCTTGCGGCCCTCGCCGGTCGCGACCAGGACCTCGACCTCGCGACCGACCTGCTTCTTGTTCTCCGCCCAGGTGATGTCCTCGAGCGTGGCGATCAGCCGCTCGTACCGCTGCTGGACGACCTGCTTGGGCAGCTGGTCGGCCATCGTCGCGGCCGGGGTGCCCGGGCGCTTCGAATACTGGAACGTGAAGGCGCTGGAGAAGCGGGCCTGGCGGACCACGTCCAGGGTGCGCTCGAAGTCGTCCTCGGTCTCGCCGGGGAAGCCGACGATGATGTCGGTGGTGATCGCGGCGTCCGGCATCGCGGCGCGGACCTTGTCGATGATGCCGAGATACTTCTCCGAGCGGTAGCTGCGGCGCATCGCCTTGAGCACGTCGTCGGAGCCGGACTGCAGCGGCATGTGCAGGGAGTGGCAGACGTTCGGCGTCTCGGCCATCGCGGCGATCACGTCGTCGGTGAAGTCCTTCGGGTGCGGGCTGGTGAAACGGACCCGCTCCAGGCCCTCGACCCCGCCGCAGGCGCGCAGCAGCTTGCCGAACGCGAGCCGGTCACCGAACTCCACCCCGTACGAGTTCACGTTCTGGCCCAGCAGGGTGACCTCGAGCACGCCCTCGGCGACCAGCGCCTCGACCTCGGCCAGCACGTCGCCGGGCCGGCGGTCCTTCTCCTTGCCGCGCAGCGACGGCACGATGCAGAACGTGCAGGTGTTGTTGCAGCCCACCGAGATCGACACCCAGCCGGCGTAGGTCGACTCGCGGCGCGTCGGCAGCGTCGACGGGAAGACCTCGAGCGACTCGAGGATCTCGACCTCGGCGTCCTGGTTGTGCCGGGCGCGTTCCAGCAGCACCGGCAGCGAGCCGATGTTGTGCGTGCCGAAGACCACGTCGACCCAGGGCGCGCGCTTGACGATGTCGCCGCGGTCCTTCTGGGCCAGGCAGCCGCCGACCGCGATCTGCATGTCCGGGTTCTTCAGCTTGGTCGGGCGCAGGTGGCCGAGGTTGCCGTAGAGGCGGTTGTCGGCGTTCTCCCGTACCGCGCAGGTGTTGAAGACGACCACGTCCGCCGCGTCGGCGTCCGCGGCCCGCACGTAGCCGGCGCCCTCCAGCAGACCGGAGATGCGCTCGCTGTCGTGCACGTTCATCTGGCAGCCGTAGGTGCGCACGTCGTAGGTGCGGGCGGCGGCGGGAGAAGTCTCGGTAGTCATGGCAATTGACCAGGGTAGTCCCTAAGCCGCGGCGGGTCGCTCCGGCGTCGGGACCGGCTTGTACCGCGAACGGCTGCAACCCGGGCCGCGGGCGCAGGCCGGATCGGAGCCCGTGCAGGGGCGGACGTGGCGGCGCTCCGTACCGTCGTCGGTCTCGACCTCGTCGACGTGCACGGCCCGCAGCGTGCCGTCCGGCTCGGCCAGCACGTACCTGGTGGGGTTGAGGGTGTCGTCGGGCAGCAGGAGGTCGGCGCCGAGCCGGACCGCGACGGCGCTGGCGATGGTCGCCTCGGTGAGCTCGCCCGGGGCCAGGAAGCATTCGATCGCCGTCGGGAAGTCGCCGCCGACGTGCCAGACGTCGCACAGCACCGCGCCGTCGACCGGAACGTCCAGGGTCGTCACCGGACGTTGCAGCGCCCCCGACAGAGCGTCACGGACCAAAACCGCATCCAGGCGTTCCGCGACACACCAGCTCCACAGACCGTCTGTCGGATCGGCGTCAGCCATACCGCTCATCGTGGACATCCCTTCGGCCGTACACCTGCACAGTTACCGCTCCGTGACCAATCTCGGCGTGAACCGATACAACCGCGCCCATAGAGTGACCCCATCCGAGTGAACCCAACGACGGGACGGTGGTCCGACGGTGCCGACAAGCGAGCCTCTCATCGTTCTCGACGGCGTCAACAAGTACTTCGGCCCCTTGCACGTCCTGCAGGATGTCAGCCTGTCGGTCGACCGTGGCGAGGTGGTCGTCGTGATCGGACCGTCCGGGTCCGGTAAGTCGACGCTGTGCCGGGCGATCAACCGGCTCGAGCCGATCAACTCCGGCACGATCACCTTCGACGGGCAGACGCTGCCGGCCGAGGGCAAGGCGCTGGCCCGGCTGCGCAGCGAGGTCGGCATGGTCTTCCAGTCGTTCAACCTCTTCGCGCACAAGACCATCCTGCAGAACGTCATGCTGGGCCCGGTCAAGGTCCGCGGCGAGAAGCCGGCGGCGGTCCGCGAGCGCGCCATGGCCCTGCTCGACCGGGTCGGCATCGCCAGCCAGGCCGAGAAGTACCCGGCGCAGCTCTCCGGCGGCCAGCAGCAGCGTGTCGCCATCGCGCGGGCGCTGGCCATGCAGCCCAAGGCCCTGCTCTTCGACGAGCCGACCAGCGCGCTCGACCCCGAGATGGTCGGCGAGGTGCTCGACGTGATGACCTCGCTCGCCCGGGACGGCATGACGATGGTCGTGGTCACCCACGAGATGGGTTTCGCGCGACACGCCGCCAACCGGGTGGTCTTCATGGCCGACGGTCAGCTCGTCGAGTCGGCGCCCCCGGCCGAGTTCTTCGACAACCCGAAGAGCGAGCGCGCCCGGGACTTCCTCTCGAAGATCCTCACCCACTGAATGTCCACAGCGGATACCCCCTCTGCGTTGTGTGTGCAGGTTCGACAATGTTCTCCAGTTTCCAGCAATTCGCAGTTCTAAGTCAGAGGAGCGGGACGATGCGCATCACCCGAATGACGGCAGCGGTCGGGGCGTTCGCCCTGGCGATGGCCGCCGCGGCATGTGGCGGCGACGACAGCGGGTCGGGTTCCGACGCCAAGGCCAGCGGCATCATCGGCAAGGCAGCCGGCGGCAAGCTCGTGTTCGGCGTCAAGGCCGACCAGCCCGGCCTGGGCCTGCAGACCGGTGGCACGTACACCGGCTTCGACGTCGAGATCGCGAAGATCATCGCGAAGGGCCTCGGCGTGCCCGAGACCGGCATCGAGTACAAGACCACGGTGTCGTCCAACCGTGAGCCCTTCCTTCAGCAGGGCCAGGTCGACATGGTCGTGGCGACGTACACGATCAACGACGAGCGCAAGAAGGTCGTCAACTTCGGCGGCCCGTACTACATCGCCGGTCAGGACCTGCTCGTGCCGACCGCGTCGACGATCACCGGCCCGGAGTCGCTGGCCGGCAAGAAGGTCTGCTCCGTCTCCGGCTCCACGCCGGCCAAGCGGATCCAGACCGAGTACAAGGACGCCAAGCTCCAGCAGTTCGACGCGTACTCCAAGTGCGTGACGGCGCTGGCCGGCGGTCAGGTCGACGCGGTCACCACCGACGACATCATCCTGGCGGGCTACGCCTCCCAGGACCAGTACGCCGGCAAGTTCAAGGTTGTCGGCAAGAAGTTCAGCGAGGAGCCGTACGGCGTCGGCCTCAAGAAGGACGACACCGCGGGCTGCAACAAGATCAACGACATCCTGAAGGCGGCCGCGGCTGACGGCTCGTACAAGGCGGCGTGGGACAACACGCTGGGCAAGAGCGGCCAGGCGGCCCCGACTCTCGATGTCGCCAAGCTGACCAACTGCAGCTGATCTTCTGATGGACGGGCGGGGCCGGCAGCGCCGGCCCCGCCCGGTTGTTCCCTGCCGCGGCGTGAGGAAGTGAGGACGATGGACGTCTTCTCCGATCCGAGCAACTTCGACGTGTACGTCACGGGTTTCCTCTGGATCCTGAAACTGACCGCGGCCGGCACCGTGGGCGCGCTCGTGCTCGGCGTGGTGCTCGCCGCGATGCGGGTCTCGCCGGTGCCGGTCCTGCGCGGCTTCGGCACCCTGTGGGTCAACACGTTCCGGAACACGCCGCTGACGCTGATCGTGTTCTTCTGCTACTTCGGTCTGTTCTCGACCCTGGGCCTGTCCCTGGCCGACGACATCGACCTCAACAACTACTGGCTCGGCGTGATCGGGCTGTCGGTCTACACCGCCGCGTTCGTGTGCGAAGCGATCCGCTCCGGCATCAACACGGTCCCCGCCGGGCAGGCCGAGGCCGCCCGGGCGATCGGCATGTCGTTCTTCCAGACCCTGACGATGGTGATCCTGCCGCAGGCCGGCCGCGCGGTGGTCGCGCCGCTGGGCAGCATCTTCATCGCCCTGGCGAAGAACTCGACCATCGTCGGCACGATCGGCCTGGCCGAGTCCTCGAACGCGATGAAGGAACTGATCAACGCCAACGGCGACGCGGTCATCGCGATCTTCCTGGTCTTCGCCGGCACCTTCGCCCTGGTCCTGATCCCCACCGGCTACGCCTTCGGCTGGCTGGCCAACCGGCTGGCGGTGAAGCGATGAGTGCCGACGCTGTTCTCTACGACCACCCGGGGCCCCGGGCCAAGGTCCGTAACGCCGTCCTGACCGGGATCTTCGGTCTGGCCGGGCTGGCCCTGCTGTACTGGATCTACCGCAAGTTCGACGAGAAGGGCCAGTGGGCGGCGGCGCTGTGGGAGCCGTTCACCGAGTCGTCGACCTGGACGGACTACATCCTGCCGGGCCTGTGGGCGACCCTGAGCGCGGCCGCCGTGGCGATGGTGCTGTCCCTGATCTTCGGCATCGTCTTCTCGGTCGGGCGGCTCTCCGACCACTGGTGGCTCAGCGTGCCGGCCGGCGTGGTCGTGGAGTTCTTCCGCGCCGTACCGCTGCTGCTGCTGATGTTCTTCATCTTCTACGGCGTCCCGTTCATCACCGAGGCGCCGATGGACCCGTTCTGGGCCGTGGTCAGCGGCCTGACGCTCTACAACGGCTCGGTGCTGGCCGAGGCGTTCCGTGCGGGCATCAAGTCGGTGCCCCGCGGGCAGAGCGAGGCCGGTTACGCGATCGGCATGCGCAAGAGCCAGGTGATGCGCGAGATCCTGGTGCCGCAGGCGACCCGGGCGATGCTCCCGGTGATCGTCAGCCAGCTGGTGGTGCTGGTCAAGGACACGGCGCTGGGCTACATCATCGGCTACCCGGAGCTGCTGCAGGACGGCGTCAACACGCTGGCGGCCAACTTCGGCAACATCGTGGCCGCAGCGATCGTCGCGGCGATCATCTACATCGTGGTGAACGGGTCCCTGACGGCCCTCGCCGGCTGGCTGGAACGCCGGACCCGGCGCCAGGGCAAGGCCCCGAAGGTTTCCGGTGGCCCGGTGCCCGCCGCGGCAGTGCAGGCAGGCGACGCGAGCGTAGGTTGAGCGCGGTGATCCGGCGCCCGGGCAACCCCGGGCGCCGGAAACCGTTCAGCCGTCCTGCTGCAGCTTGGCCAGGGTGAGGACCTCACCCCGGATGCCCCAGCCGCCGTCGGCGACCTCGTCGATGAGCACCATGGTGTTGTCCCGTACGGCGTCGCCGAACGTCTCGGCGTACAGGTCGGTGACCCGGTGCACGAGGACCTCCTTCTGCTCGTTCGAGAGCAGCCCGGCGGGCACCTTCAGATTCGCGAACGGCATGTCGTCTCCGCATCGTGGTGATGATCGGGCCGGCGTCCGCTGACCCGGCACCAGCGTGGCGCCCGGCCGGGCGGTCAGCCAGGGGACGTCAACCCCTGGATGCGCCGGCCCGCACCGGCGACTCGGGCCGGGTGAACCTCTCTGAGCTGGGCGTCTTCCTGCGAACGCGACGGGCCCGGATCCCCCCCGCCGAGGCGGGCCTGCCGTCCGGGCCACGCCGCCG
>NZ_JBEZGQ010000533.1:0-5828 GCF_040650095.1 Actinoplanes sp. NPDC048791
CCGCCCTGCTCGGCCGGGACGCGTTGGCGGAGCTGGAGGATGTCGGTGATCCGGTTCACCTGGGCCGGGTGCTCGCGAAGGTCGGCCTGGCGCTGGCCGAGAGCGGCCGGGTCACGGAGGCGCTCGACGTGCTGGCCGAGCTGCGCGGGCCCGAACCGCAAGCGCCCGCCGACGGGCCGGCGGCGATCGTGGAGGCAGCGATCGCCCTGCGACGCGGCGAGGAGAAGCGGGCGGCGGAGAGCTTCGCGGCTGCCGCCGAGGCGTACGCCGGTGGCCACGATCCTCGTGACACGGTGGAGGCGCTGGTCGGCGTGGTGCGGAGCACTCCGGACGCGGAACGGCGGCAGGAGGCGGTGGCCCGGCTGGCCGAGCTCTGCCGTACGGGTGGGATCACGCTGCTGCCGCGGGAGCGGGAGCTGCTCGGACCGGAAGCGGTGCGCGGTCTGGAGGAGCAGCCCTGAGCTGTGCCAGGGCGTGGACGACCGGCGCTTGTGTGCCCCCCACACGCCGGCCGTCCCAACGCCCCGGTCACGCGGCGTGAACGAAGGCACCCCCGTTTGCCCAGCCTTCGGCCTCGGCCGCGCCGCGTCCCCCTGCGGAGATCACCTTAACCGGCGCCCCCGGGGGATTTGCGGATTTAAGCGGCTTTTGCCCAGGCGCTGTCGGGCTTCTGCCGGTACTTCTGCCGGTTACTGCCCCGTTCGGCTCAATGGCCCGGCACGGCCGGTAAGGCGTCCTCTTCCGAGCTCCCCGCCGTCGCGCACGGGTTGACGGCGTCGCGAATGGTCCGCAGCGATTCCAGCATCTGCGCCAGCTGATCCGGGGTGAGCTGGTCGATGAACCACCGCTGCACCAGCTCCAGGTGCCCCGGCAGGATCTCGTCGAGCCGGGCCAGACCGGCGTCGGTGATCACCGCGAAGGAGCTGCGGCGGTCGCTCGGACAGGCCTCGCGGCGGATCAGGCCGCCGCGGTCCATCCGGTCCACGACCCGGGTCACCCCGCTGGTGGACAGGGAGGTCTGGCCGGCGAGGTCGGTCATCCGCAAGCGGTTCTGCGGCGAGCGGGCAAGGCGCATCAGCACCTCGAACTCGACCGGGGACACCCGGTGCTGCTCGAACTGCGCGGCGAAACGGCTGCTCAACCCGGTGAACGCCTCGGCGAAGAGGCCGATGGCGGTGAACCGGGGGTCATCAAAGTCGGTACCCACGTGAGCCAGCTTACCAGCGGTCTCTTGACACGGGGAATATTGCTTGGCATATAGTTGCTCCGTCAGACAACAACCTGGCTCTGCCTTCGAGAGGAAATGTCATGACCGACGTCGCCAGCACCCGCGAGTTCGAGGGTCTGCAGATCCCGTCCGCCGGCACCTACCAGCTGGACGCCGCGCACAAGCGGGTCGGCTTCGTGGTGCGTCACCTGATGGTCAGCAAGGTCCGCGGCAACTTCGCCGAGGCGGACGCGACCATCACCATCGCCGAGGACCCGCTGCAGTCCTCCGTCACCGCTTCGATCGTCACCGCGAGCGTGCAGACCGGCAATGTCGACCGGGACAACCACCTGCGCACCGGCGACTTCTTCGAGGCCGAGAAGTACCCGGCGATCACCTTCCGCAGCACCGGCATTAAGTCGCACGCCGGCGCCGAGTTCGTCCTCGACGGTGAGCTCACCATCAAGGACGTCACCAAGCCCGTCGAGCTCGTCGTCGAGTTCGAGGGTGCGACCACCAGCCCGTACGGTCAGCAGGTCTTCGGTTTCAGCGCGACGACCGAGATCGACCGCGAGGACTGGGGCCTGACCTACAACATGGCGCTCGAGTCCGGCGGCGTCATGATCGGCAAGAAGGTCAAGATCGAGATCGAGGGCGAGGCCATCCGCCAGGCCTGACCTTCACCGATCCGCAGCGAAGCGCCGTCCGTTCGGGCGGCGCTTCGCCGTGTCCGGCCGTCCGACTGGCGGCATCACCGGCCGAGTGCGAGGGTAAACGTTGCGCTGCCGCGTGCTTACCCAGAGCTGATGTGTGTCCGATTCGTCCCTGGCCTTGGTTAGCGGGTGCACATACCGTGAGAGCGTCACGCGAACGTGCCAGGAGGAACGATGGGTAAGGACCTCTCAGGGGTCGTCTTCTCGCAGGACGACCGGGTCCACTATCGGCAGAAGGTCCGGCGCTGCCTCGACGTGCTGGCTCTGATGCTCGACGACTTCGCCTTCGACGCGGAGAGCCCGATGACGGGCCTCGAGATCGAGCTCAACCTCATGGACGCGGACGCCGAACCGGCGATGCGCAACGCCGAGGTCCTGGCCAACCTGGCCGACCCGACCTTCCAGACCGAGCTCGGCCAGTTCAACCTTGAGCTCAACGCCCGCCCCCGGCTGATCACCGGCAACGGCTTCGCCGACTACGAGGAAGATCTCGTCGAAAGCCTCAGCCGCGCCGAGGACCGGGCGAAGAAGGCGGACAGCACCATCGTGCTCATCGGCAGCCTGCCCACCCTGCAACCCCGGCATCTGGTGCTGGCGAACCTCTCGGCCAACGATCGGTACCGCGCCCTCAACGACCAGATCGTCGGCGCCCGCGGCGAACAGTTCAGCGTCGACATCCGCGGCGTCGAGCGCCTCCAGACGGCGAACGACTCCATCGCGCCCGAGGCGGCGTGCACCAGTGTGCAGTTCCACCTGCAGGTGCCACCGGACCAGTTCGCGGCGTACTGGAACGCGGCGCAGGCGGTGGCCGGGATTCAGGTGGCGGTGGGGGCCAACTCGCCGTACCTGCACGGGCGGCAGCTCTGGGCGGAGACCCGGATCGCGCTGTTCGAGCAGGCCACCGACACCCGGCCCGACGAGCTCAAAGCCCAAGGGGTACGCCCCAGAGTGTGGTTCGGCGAACGCTGGATCACCTCGGTGTTCGACCTGTTCGAGGAGAACGTCCGGTACTTCCCGCCGCTGCTGCCGATCATGGACGAGGAGGACCCGGTTGCGGTCCTCGAAGCCGGCGGAGTCCCGTGCCTCGGGGAGTTACGCCTGCACAACGGCACTGTCTACCGCTGGAACCGCCCGGTCTACGACGTGATGAACGGCCGTCCCCACCTGCGAGTGGAGAACCGGGTGCTGCCGGCCGGCCCGACGGTGGTCGACATGCTGGCGAACGCGGCCTTCTACTTCGGCCTGGCCCGGCAACTGGCCGAGGAGGACCGGCCGATCTGGTCACAACTCTCCTTCGGCGCGGCAGAGGACAACTTCCACGCCGCAGCCAGACGCGGCATCGAAGCGACGATGTACTGGCCGGGCGCCGGGGAGACCCAGGTGACGGAACTGGTGCTGGACACTCTGCTGGCCAAGGCCCACGCCGGTCTCGACCTGTTCGGCGTGCATCGGGTGCACCGCGACCGACTGCTCGGCATCATCGAGGCCCGCTGCCGCACCGGCCGCAACGGCGCGACGTGGCAGACGGAAGCGGTGTGGTCCGCGGAACACCGCCGCGGGCTGGACCGGCAGGGGGCTTTGCACGACATGTTGCTTCGATACAGCTCACTGCAGCAGACGAACGAGCCGGTGCACACCTGGCCTGTCGATTAGGACACGCCCTTAGCTCAGCGAGCCTCGTCCTCGCCGGCGCGACGGCCCGGCCGCCGCCGGGAATCCTGCACGGGCAGCTCGGCGGTGTCGTCCTCGTCGAGCAGCCCGGCGCCTCCCGAGGGCGCGTTTTTCGCGTCAGCGTCCTTCGAGCCGGGGTTCTTCGGGACAGCGTCCTTCGGTGCGGCCGGCCTGGTAGCGGCCGCCGGCTTGGCGGGCGTTGCGGCGCGGCTGCCGGTTGCTCGCGCTTGCCGAGGAGCTGACGGCTGCGAGGTGGCGCGCGCGGGAGTCGCCTTTGTGGACTTCGCGGGGTTCTTCGGCGTGGGGGGCGTTTTATCGGAACTCGCGGCATCCGCTGGTCCAGCCTTCAAATCCGGCCCGGATGCGGCGGCTGTCCTCGGAGCTGCGGAGCGGTTTTCACCCGATTGAGCGTCGTTGATCTTCGCGATCGGGGGAGAGGCGGGCGGCGGGGCGACCGTCGAGCGGGTGTCGGACCGGCCCGGGGCGGACGAGGAGGCCGGCCGTGCGTTGCCATCGACCGAGGGGACACCGGACCTGGAAGAGCCGGCGGGCCGCGATCGTCCGCTGACGGGGGCCGCTGCCGACGAGGGGCCGCCCTGCGCCGGCGCCGCAGCCGAACGTGGCGCCGCAGCCGAATGTGGCGCCGCGGCCGAACGAGGTGCCGCGGCCGAAGGTGGTGCCGCTGCCGAACGAGGTGCCCCGGCCGAACGAGGTGCCCCGGCCGAAGGTGGTGTCGCGGCCGAACGAGAGGCCGCGGCCGAACGAGGTGCCGCAGGGCCCGAGGCGGTCGCAGCCCCGGGGCTCGAGGCGGTCGCAGAAGTGGGAGCTGAGGCGGTCGCGGAAGCAGGGGCTTTGGCGCGGCCGGTAGCGATCGCCGAGGGGTCGACGGCCGACTCGGCGTCACGCTGTGTTGCCTTGCCGCGCCGGAACCGGTCCATGAAGGACCGCCGTCGGCGAGGCTCCGCATCGGCCGGCGGAGGGCTGGCTTCGGCCGCCGGAGTGCTTGTTCTGTCCGATTTGGCCGGGTCCTTCGATCGCCCCTTCGGTGCGGGCCTCGGCGACGGCACGACCGCAGCTCCGGACGCGGCGGATTCCGAACGGGCGGCGCGCGCTCGTGGGGATCCAGCCTCCGGGTCGGACGCTGTCCCAGCACCCGCTGCCCCGGCGCTCACAGCCCCAGCGCTCGTCGACTCCGAGCTCACAGCCCCAGCGCTTGTCGCCTCCGAGCTCACGGCCCGGGAGCTCGTCGCCTCGGACTTGGAGGACCCCGACCTGGCGAGTCTGGGGCCAGCGGATCCGGCGGTGGCGGACTTGGCCGTGGCGGACTTGGCGGTGGCCGCTCGGGCGCCGGCTGACCCGGCGCTCGTGGGATCGGCGTCTCCAGATCCGGCGGCAAGTTCGGAGTCAGCCGCCTTGGCGCTCACCGCGCCGGCTTTGCGCGATCTTGAGCCGCGAGCTTCCGAGCTGCGAGAACTCACCGATGCCGGCAAGGCCGCATCCCCCGACGTGGATCCGCCCGTACGACGCGCAGCACCGCGCTGGCCCAAGGCCACCGTCAGCGCCGACCCCGCCAGCCCGGCCAGCACCGCGTAGGGCGCGATCAGATAAGCCGACTGCAACGGACCAGGCGTGCCGGTCAGCTGCGGAGCCAGCACGAAGAAAGCCGCCGCCACCAGCAGCGGCCCGACCGCCCCGGACGAGGCGGCGCCTACCCCCAGGTCTCCGCGCCGAACCGCCGGCAGCGCGCCGATGATCCCGATCACCAGCGCCGCGAGCAGGGTCAGCAACGCGCTCGGCCAGTAGATCGTCCCGTACTGGTCGTCGGGGGAGTCCGGGGAGAAGAACTGCCAGCTCGACAGGTACGTTGCCGAGGGGCGGTGCCAGAAGATCGTGGCCACGACCGCCGCCACGGCCAGGGACCAGAGCCAGGCCGCCGTCGCGATCAGGTTTGCCGCCACCGGTCTGGACACCACGGCCCAGTAAGCGATGGCCAGGCCCAGGAGCACGCCGATCACCGCGTACCCGCCGGCGATCGTCTGGGGTGAGAAGGTGTCCGTCCGTACCGCTGCCCGGGCCGGGAGCGCGATCAGCGCGACCGTCAGCAGGGCGCCGACGACGTGGGACTACTCCAGCGCGAATCGCCAGGGACCTCCGGTGGGGCGTACGATCCGCCCCGCTAAGTCGTCGCAGAACACTGTCGAGCTCGCCGCGAGACAAGGCGCGATGACGAGTCAGCC
>NZ_JBEZGQ010000534.1:0-5826 GCF_040650095.1 Actinoplanes sp. NPDC048791
GGCGGACGCCGTCGTGCACCAGCGCGCGCTGGTGCTCGGTCATCGCGTCCAGGCGCCCGGACAGGTAGAGCCGGCCGAGCATGCCGGTGCACATGGTGAAGGCGATCTGCTCGTCGGTCATGTCCGGCTGCGGGTAGGCCCAGCTCGCCGCCTGTTCCGGCAGCACGGACAGCGGCGCCGCCACCGCGATCGGCGGATATCTCAAGTGGTCCTGCTGGTCGCTGGTCGACTGCAGCTGCATGCGGGCCAGCAGGGCGTAGTCCATCCGCATGGCCCCGGACGCGCAGTTCTCCAGGGTCAGGCCGGGATGGCGGTCCAGCACCCGGTCCAGCCAGGCCAGGTGCGCCCGGTTGTGGTCGAGCAGCCCGGCTCCGGCGCTGGCGGCGGCGAAATCCGTACCGGGGCCCGGGTCGATGTTGTAGTCGAGCTTGAGGTAACCCACGCCGAGGTCGCCGGTCAGCCGGTCGACCACCTCGTCCAGGTGCGCGACCGCGGCGGGATGCCGCAGGTCCAGGTGGTACCGGTCGTGCTCGGCCAGCCGCACCCCGCCGCGCTGCAGGAACGCCGCGCCGGGCAGCCGGGCCGCCATCGGGCTGCGCACGCCGATCACCTCGGGCTCCAGCCACAGCCCGGGGACCATCCCGTGCCCGCGGATGCGGTCCAGCACTTCGCCGAGGCCGCCGGGGAAGCGGGTGTGCGACGGCCGCCATTCGCCGACGCTGTCCCACCAGTCGGTGCCGTTGTCGTACCAGCCGGCGTCGATGCAGAACACCTCGGCGCCGGCGGCCGCGGCCGCGTCGACCAGCGGCAGCAGCTTCGCCGTGGTCGGGTCGCCCATCAGCGTGTTCATGTAGTCGTTGAAGACCACGGGCAGGGCCGCGCGGTCCGGGTGCGGGCGCACCAGCGCCCGGCGGTGCCTGGTCAGCGCGGCGACCGCACCGTCCAGGCCGTGCTCGGAGACGGCGATCGACACCGGTACGGTCTCGAACGACTCGCCGGGTGCGAGCCGCTCCTGCCACTGGTGGTCGATGTCCGTCGGGCCCAGCAACGCCACGTACGCGCCCTCGCGGCGTTCGCCGACCTCCCAGCGCCACGGCCCGTTGTGCTCGATCTGCCAGAGCCACGCGCGGCCGGTGACCCGGTCGACGAGGCCGGCGGTGGGCAGGTGCGCCCCCGTCGACCAGGTGCCGTCGCTGGTGACCGCGTACCGGCCGCGGCCGTCCTGGCCGTGGTCCCGCAGGCCGATGCCGGGCAGGTGGTCGCGGAGGCGTTCGCGCACCCAACGGCTCTCGCCCAGCCACTCGCTGTCGGCCCGGACCAGGTCCAGCGCGCCCACCGGGGAGCCGGCGAACCCGGCCGCGAACGACGTCACGCCCAGCAGCAGCACCGGTGCCGGGCCCTCGTTGGTGACCCGGGTCGTCACCTGGCAGGCCCCGACGCCGTCGGCCGAGCGGAACCGCACCTGGGCGCCCAGGCCGGTCCGCTCGTCCCGCAGGAGGACGAGCAGCTGGTGCCACCGGCCGTCCCGGCTCTCCGAGCTGCCCGTGCACCGCAGCCGTACGCCCACAGCCGTGTCCGAGAACCGGTGTGAGGCCCGCGCCCGGCCCTCCCCGGCGATCAGCAGCTCGACCAGGGGCTGGGTGGCCCGCGGCGCGTCCGGCCGGCCGGTGACGAGCGTGCGTACCGCCACCGGGGCGTCCGGCTGGGCGTCCACGATGAGCCGCAGGGCGGGGTGGCCCCAGGCCATGCTGGTGCTGAGGTCCGACAAGACCACTGTCACTCCTGCCCGATCGGTGCGGCGATCCGGATCAGGTCGATGTTCGGGGCGTAGCCGGTGGACGGGTTGCCGAAGGTGATGGTGTTGGCCCCGGCGGCCAGGTCGACGTCCGTGACGGTGGTCCGGTAGATCGACCAGCCGAGCGTGTTGCGGAAGTACAGGCGCTTGGCGGGGCCGCTGTTGACGCTGATCTCGGCGTACCGGTCGACGATGTTGCTGTTGTAGTTGGTCGCGCCGTCGCCCAGCTCACCGTTGGCGTAGCCGACGACCATCCGGTAGCGCCCGGCGGCCGGGACCGTGACGGTGGTCCGCAGCGTGTTGCCGGCGCCCGCACCGAGGTAGCCGACGTACCGGCCTCCGGAGGCGGCGGGATCCGCGGCGACCACGGCCGTGCCGGACAAGGTGTTGCCGGTGGCCTCGGCCTCGTAGGTGGTGATCGTGCCGGTGGCGGGGGAGACGTCGAGGTGGTCGACATTGATCGCGTCCCGGTCGTCCGCTGCGTACGCGTTCACGTCGATCCGGTTGATGCCCGCGGTCAGGAACACCTTGCGGGTGACGGTGTTCCAGGTGTTCCAGTCCGTGGTGCCCGGCAACGCGAGGTCGGTCAGGTCGGCGCCGTTGAGCCGCAGTCGCACCGACCTGGCCGTGGGCGCCCCGGTGTACGGCCCGGCCGAGTAGCGCAGCCCCACGTTGTAGTAGCCGTCCGCCGGCGCCGTCACGACGAACTTGGTGCTGGCGGTGGTGCTGCCGCCGTACCCCTCGACGAAGTACGTGCCGGAGTAACCGGAGTTGCCGCCGTAGGTGATCCGCGCGCTGCCGTCGATGCGGGCGTACTCCGCCTCGTAGCGCGACGCCGACGCCACTGTGGACAAGTCCGTGTTCGGCGTGACGACGACGTGGTAGGCCGACGTGCCCTTGAGCCCGGTCAGCGGCACGGTGATCTGGCCACCACTGGCGGCGTAGTCACCCTCACGCACCAGGTACGGCCCGGAGGACGGGTTGAGCCCGGAGGTGTCCACCGCCCACACCGACGCGTGCACGGTCGTACCGAGGTACGCCGCCGCCCCGAGCCCGGTGACGACCACGTCGGTGTCGTACGTGCCGGACGCCGGATTGTTGCCCCCGAAGATGACCCTTGCCTGCTTCTTGGCCGGGTCCAGCGCCGCGACCCCCTGCAATGACCCGGTGGCCGAGGGCGGCGTGACGGCGACCGTGCCGCCGGTCAGCTCGCCGTACCACTTGTAGAGCCACCAGGCGCCGGTCGCCTGGTTGTTGCGGGTGACCAGGTCGTTGAGCCCGCCCGCGGTGGTCCAGTACGCGAGGCAGCCGTCCACCTTGCTCTTCTCGAACCGGGCGACGAACTGCACCAGGTTGCCGGGCACGCCGAGGTCACCGGAGAACCGCCCGTACTCGTTGATGGTGATCGGCCGGGGGCTGATGCCCAGCGCGGCCTCCATCGCGCGGTAGTCGTTGTAGTGCGACTCCCACCCGGTGAAGAAGTCGTCGCCGAGCTCGTGCCAGGTCATCACGTCGGGCAGCACGCCGTTGGCCTTGGCGGCGGTCAGGAACGAGCGCAGGTCGGCCGAGCGGTAGGCGGCGAAGTTCGGCCCGGCGATACGCGCACCCGGGTCGATCGAGCGGATCCGCTGGTACACGGTCTTCCAGTCGGCGTTCAGGCCGGCCACGTCGCCGGCGTACCAGATGCCGTCGGGCTCGTTGAACGGCACGTAGACGTACGAGGCGCGGTACGGGTCGGCCACCACCTTGCGGGCGATGGTGTCCACCTTGGCCAGGTAGTCGGCGAGGCCCAGGTCCTCGTACGGCCACTGCTTGTAGACGTCCTGGAGGTAGATCTGGATGTCGCGGCCGCCGGCGCGTTTGAACATCGGGGCGATCCTGAGCGCGTCGCCGTTGGGGTGCTGCAACCCGTCCGGTGCCTTCTGGGCGGTCACCTGGGGGCGGAGCGCGGCCAGCATGGTCTCGTTCGGGATGCCCTCGTCGCCGAGGCCGTAGAGGAAGCCGGTCGCGCCGTAGCGCAGCGCCCCGGTGCCGGCGGCCAGGTCGACGACCAGCCGCTGCGCGGCGGCCTGGGCGGGAGCGGCGGACTGGGCCGCCACCAGGACGGTCACCGCGGCCAGGCAGCCGGCGGCTCGGATCGGCAGTGATCTCAACGCGGACCTCCACGGGTGGATGTGTGACCGGTCACATGCATGGCAGTGATTGTGACCGGTCACATGGCCCACGGGAAGTCCCGTTACCGTTCTGTTACCAGCAGGTGTCTAGTGAGCTCGTGGGGCCGCGGTCGACTCGCGAACCACCAGATGAGGCGCGGGCAGAACGGGCTCCGGCCCGGACTCACCGGCCACCAATGCGGCCAGCGACGCGTGGCCGAGCGCCACAAAATCCATCCGTACGGTGGTGAGCGCGGGCGTCCAGTACGCCGCCCCGGGCACGTCGTCGAAGCCCACGATGCTCACCTCGCCGGGCACCTCCCGGCCCGCCTCGTGCAGCGCCCGCCGGACTCCCAGGGCGGTGTCGTCGTTGCCGCACAGGATCGCCGTGACCCGCGGATCCTCGGCCAGCCGGCGCCCGGCCAGGTACGCCGAGCCGGGATCCCAGCCCCCGGCCACCACCTCCGGCACCGGGGCGCCGGCCACGACCAGCGCGTCCCGCCAGCCGCTCTGCCGCGCACTCGTGCCGGTCTCCGACGGGATGGTGACGTGTTGCACCGTCTCGTGGCCCAGCTCCAGCAGGTGCCGGGTGGCGGCCCCGGCGGCCTGCCGCTCGTCCAGGTAGATCATCGTGCGGGCGCTGCCGGAGACCCCGCCGGCCTCGGTGACCCCGACCGCCGGGACGTCGTCCGGCAGGGCGCGCAGCACGTCGGCCCCCACGGCGTCGAAAGCCACCACGATCACGCTGCCCGCGCTGGGATCGCTGACGTACTCGACGGCGTGCCGGACGTCCGCGGCCCCGCCCGACTCCACCACCCGGATGCCCACCGCCAGCCCCCGCAGCCGGGCGGCCTCCTCGATGCCCTGCACCGTTGCCGCGTAGCCGTACAGCATGGTGTTGGTGGTGACCACGGTGACCGCGCCGGCCCGGCCCTTGCCCAGCGCCCGGGCCGCCCGGTTGGGCCGGTACCCGAGCCGGCCGATCACCTCGAGCACCGCGCGCCGGGTGTCCGGGCTGACGCTCGGCGACTCGTTGAGCACCCGCGAGACGGTCTGGTAGGACACGCCCGCGGCGGCCGCGACGTCACGGATGCTCAGCGACGGCTCGCGGCGTCGCGGGGCCGGTGGGTCCGAGGAAGCTCTCATCACAGCGTCATGGTGTGCGCCCGCCGGGCCCAGGTCAAAGACGCCGGCCCGGGTCAGCGGCGGGACGCGTCGTGCACGACCCGGTCGCGGCCCGCGTGTTTGGCGGCGTACAGGTTGCGGTCGGCCAGCGAGAGCAGGGTGGACGCGCTGGTCGTGCCGCCGGTGTAGGTCGTCACCCCGATGCTGGCGGTCACCGGCAGGCTGCCGGTCAGTTCGGCCCACGGATGCCCGCGCAGCTTCCGGCGCAGTTGCTCGCAGAAGGCCGCCGCGGTGGCCGGATCCGTGCCCGGCAGCACCAGCACGAACTCCTCGCCGCCCAGCCGCGCCGCCAGCGCCGGCTCGGTGACGGCCGTGCCGAGCAACGCGGCCACCTGCTGCAGCACCTGGTCACCGACGCCGTGCGAGAACTTGTCGTTGACCCGCTTGAAGAAGTCCAGGTCGAGCAGCGCCACGGACAGCGTGGTCCCGTCGCGCATGGCTGAATCCACCAGCCGTTCGAGCTGCTCGTCGACGTGCCGGCGGTTGTACAGGCCGGTCAGCGGGTCGCGCAGGGCCAGCTGGCGGAACTGCTCGGTGGCCCGGCGGGCCTCGGCGGTCTCGAAGACGGCCTGCGCCGCGTGCGCCCGCATCTCCCGCTGGGCGCTGTGCAGCTGCTCGGTCGCGGCATGGAACAGGCGGTACTCCGCGTACGCGGCAGGGAAGTCGCCGGTCGTCGCGAACAGTTCGGCGCGG
>NZ_JBEZGQ010000535.1:0-5823 GCF_040650095.1 Actinoplanes sp. NPDC048791
GCCGCAACAGGCACCGCCGCCCCGCGACTCCCGCACGCTTCCCCAACCCCTCCCGCGGCTCCCTGCGCATCCCACTCGTTCCCCGCCTGTCCGACGGCCTCCCGCTGGGCTTCATACCGGCTTCCCACTCCCATCCCCGACCGCCCGGGCGGCCGCCGACCGGAGGGCCGGGCGACACGCGAGAAAATCTGTCCGCGAAGAACTAGATTTCCTGGGCGATGCGGGCTAACGTATTGGTTGTCGAAACGAGAACGTCAAGACGCGGACGTACCCGCCCGGCCGTGAGGTCACGACGGGCGCAGCACCAGGAAGTGAGCAGTACCCACGCCTAAGCGGCGGGGTCTGCAGATCCGCCGCACGTGGCAGGGCCGAGAAGTTTGCGTGGGGCTCCACCACCGGCGGGGAAGTGCGCAGTACGCATCACGTCAGAGCAAGTGGAACGCAGAGGAAAGGGAGGGTTCACGCACCGTTGGATCGCCCGCTCCGACCGCTCTACCGGGTCGAGTGGACACCGCAGTTTCCATCGAACGAGAGGTGGTCTCCGGTCACGCTTACGCGATCCTCGCACCCGAAACCGTTACACACGGCTGGTGCGGATTAGACAAACCGACGCGACTGTCGGCAGATGGTGTTCTAAAACCCGATAACCCTGGGCCCCGGCGCGATCAGCGCCGGGGCCCTCGACACGGAGGTGACATGGCCCAACCCGACGACATGTTCGGTGACGAGGACTACCCGGCCTACACGATGGGCCGAGCCGCGGAAATCGTCGGCGTATCGCAGGACTTCCTGCGGAGGCTCGGCGACGCGAAGCTGATCGACCCGTTCCGCTCCCCTGGCGGACACCGGCGCTACTCCCGCTACCAGCTGAGGCTGGCGGCCCGCGCCAAAGAGATGGTGGACGAAGGCACAGCCCTGGAGGCGGCGTGCCGGATCATCATCCTGCAGGACCAGCTCGAAGAAGCGCTCCGGGTGAACGAGTCCCTGCGCGGAAACGAGAACAGCAACGCGGAATGACCACCCGCCGCCCCCGGCACGCGGTCCCGCCCATCACCGGGTTGGGGCCGTTCGTCATTTCCGGCTCCGATTCGACCTCACGCTCGACACATCCCGACGGGATTCCCGCTCGGCGCGTCCCTGAGACAGCACCCGGGCCCGACGCAATCCCGGCCGATGACACCCAGGCCAGCGAAAACCAGGCCAGCGAAAACCGAGCCAGCGGCAACGAGGCCAGCGGGCACCCAGGCCGACCGCCCCCAGGCCGACCGCACCCAGGCTCGGCGGAATCCCGGCCGACAATCCAGCACACCGACGCGCGTAGGCCCCTCGGGCAGCGACCCATCGCCGCGCTCGAGTACTTCGCGCGGCGTCGCGGCAGGAGCCGCAAGCCGGCGATGGTCGCGGTGGCGGCTGGCGCCAGGCCGGAACTCGGCCAGGCGCTCGGCCCGGTGCTCCGCCTCCAGCAGCACGCCACAGCACGTTCCGACCAGGCGCCCGAGCCGGGCACCCGGCCGAACCAGCCCATACCGGCCGCGTCTCGCGCCGCCCCAGAAAGGCGGGCGCTCACCTCAGCTCAGGTCGAACTCCTCGCCCCGCACCCCACGCAAAAAGTCCTGAAAAGTCTCCCGGCTGAACGACAGCACAGCCCCCTGCGGATTCTTCGAATCCCGGAGCAGAATCGCCTGCGGCCCGGCACTTACCTCGACACAGTTACCGCTGGAGCTGCGCTTGCTCTTGCGCCACTGATGGACCTCGTCGGGCGTGTTCATCCGGCCTCCAGCTGTATAAGAGCGCCCGGCGGTCGAAGCACCCCAGGCTGATAAGTCTGATTTTACGTTTTTGTCCGCGTCTGACCCGGAACTAACGCAAGCAAAACTGGATGCTAGACCATGCCGGTGCAAACATCCAGTTGCAAATTGCACTAGGCTGGACGAGATCCACGATTGCCGACGTCACCGGAGTTGATCATGACCGAGCCGGTCGGCCCAGCCATCGCGCGCCTGCGGTTGCACACCTATCTGCGTGAGCGGCGGGAGGCGCAGGGGCACACCGCTTCCGCTGTCGCCCGGAAGATGCGGTGGTCGCAGAGCAAGCTCAACCGCATCGAGAACGGCGTCGTCACGATCCAGCCGATCGAGGTCAAGGCTCTCCTGGAGTTCTACGACGTCCAGGATCCGGCCGAGGTCGAGCGGCTGATGGACCTCTCCGAGATCTCCCGGGAGCGCCGGTGGTGGCGCGAGGAGAAGCTCTCGCAGGAGTTCAAGGACTTCGTCGCCTTCGAGAGCGAGGCCTCCGGCCTGTACGGCTACTTCGCCCTGTTCATCCCCGGCCTCCTGCAGACCCCCGAGTACGCCAAGGCACTCAGCTCGCCGGTGATCAAGGAGGCTGTCGCCGACTCGACGGGGATGAACCTGACCGAGGTTCGCCGCAAGCGTCAGGAGACCCTGTTCGACCGGCTCGACAGCAGCCGCCCCCCGGCGCTCAACATGGCCGTGGACGAGGCCGTGCTGCTGCGCCCGGTCGGCGGGGCCGAGGTGATGGCCGCCCAGCTCGATCATCTGCTGGCCGTCTCCAAGCGCCCTTCGGTGCATCTCACCGTGGTTCCGCTCGACCTCGGCGCCCACGGTGGCCTGGGCGGCACGTTTGAGCTGCTGGAGTTCGCCGGCCGTCAGGACGACGACGTGGTCTTCATCGAGACGCCGGCGGACGATTTCCTGCTGACCGACAAGACCAAGACGGAGACCTTCCGCAAGATCATGGACGACCTGCTCGCGTCGGGGCTGTCCGGCAAGCACGCCACCGACGAGATCGGCCGGGCCCGCCGGCGCCTGAAGGTCTGAGCGGGTCACGGGAACGGGGAGCGGTTGATCTCGAGGGCCCGGATCAGCGCGCGGCGGACCCGTTCGAACTGGGCGCGGTCGCCGGTGCCGTAGAGGACCACCTCCGCGCCGTGGTGCAGGGCGCGGATCTCCCGCCAGCGCAGGCCGCGCCGGGGGTCGAGCACGACGGCGACGTCCTCGAGGTCGGGAATCCGGTAACGCTGGTGCTGCGTCTCGACGTACCAGCTGGTGACGACGATGCGGCGGTCGGCGTAGTAGACGGCCCAGCCGCATCGAGGGGCGCTCGGGGAAGTGCGGTCGATCGACATCTCGGTCCCCTTACCTCGATCCTGCCTCCGATTGTC
This sequence comes from Actinoplanes sp. NPDC048791, assembly GCF_040650095.1. Lineage (NCBI taxonomy): Bacteria > Bacillati > Actinomycetota > Actinomycetes > Micromonosporales > Micromonosporaceae > Actinoplanes > Actinoplanes sp. NPDC048791. The sequence continues at coordinate 3,185 of NZ_JBEZGQ010000535.1, forward strand.
CGCAGAAATTTCCGGACAGCAACAGTCTGATCACAAATTTCTAACGGCTAAGCGCTATCTGCAAAATGCACTCCGGGTCGGCGACCCTGGATCTTCACCCGGCTAAAGTCTTGGTCGAACGATGAGCGCGCCGATTCGGCCTCGTCGTTTATCGTGGGGGCACACCGCAAACTGAACTTCCCTTAAGGCCAGTCGCAACGAAGGAGGGAGCGGCTCCCATCCAGCTCAGGACGACGGCGTAGTCGGACCTCACCAGTGGAAGAGGCTCGTCATGTCACAACCCACCGGACCGGCACTCGCCCGCGATCGGCTCCTGGCCCCGCTGAGCGAGCTGCGAGATTCACTGCGGCTGTCGTCTGATCACCGGGATCGGGACAGCGACTGGTGGGCGCTCCACCAGTTCACCATCGAATACCCGCGCTTCCTCGACCACGAGGCCCGGGCCGCCCAGCTCGGCGTGTGCCAGCCGCTGGTCGTGCCCGGCATCCTGCAGACCCCGGCGTACGCGCTCGCGGCGACCACGGCGATCACCGGCCGGGCGCCCGAGGATCCTGCTGCTCTGGCCCGCGTCGAGGTGCGCCTGGGACGGCAGTACGAGCTGCTCGACCGGATGTGCGGGGCAGAGCCGCCGAGGCTGACCGTGGTGCTGGACGAGTTCGTCCTGCGCCGGCCGGTCGGCGGTGTGGACGTCCTCAAGGCGCAGCTGGACGACCTGCTCTACCTGGGCGAGCTTGAGACGATCACCCTGGTGGTCAAGACGGCTGCGGACGGCGCCCACGCCGGCCTCGGCGGATACTTCGAGCTCCTGCGGTTCGCCGACGACAGCGCCGAGGTGCTCTTCCTGGAGTCGACCGCGACCGACTCGCTGCTCACCGGCGCGGCGGCGACCAGGCCGTACAGCGATTGCCTGGACCGGCTGCTGGCCGGCACCGACGGCAACGCCGCGGCCCTGACCACCATCCGCCGGATCCGCGACTCCCTGACCTAGAGACCCTGACCTAGAAGACCACGACCGAACGGGCCCCCTCGCCACGGGCCATCCGCTCGAAGGCCGCCGGGACGCCGGCGAGCGGGATGCGGTCGGTGATCAGGTGGTCCAGCTTCAGCGCGCCCGAGAGCACGTCCTGGGCCAGCGCCGGCACCTCCACGTCCGGGTCCGACGAGCCGTAGACCGAGGCCCGCAGCGTGCGGGCACTGGAGAAGATGTCCAGCGCGCTCAGTTCCACTATGTCGTCCGCGCGGCCCATGCCCACCACGATCACCTGGCCGCCGCGGCGGGTCGCCCGCCACGCCGCCCGGATGGTCGCCGCCCGGCCCACGCATTCGAAGGCGTGGTCCGCGCCCAGCCGATCCGTGCGCGACCGGATGTCCTTGGACAGGTTGTCCGAGGAGACCACGAAGTCGGTCGCCCCGGCGGCCTCCGCGAGCGCCTTCTTGGCCTCCGACACGTCCACCGCGATGACCGTCGCGGCGCCGGCGGCCCGGGCCGCCGCGACCACCGACAGACCCACCCCGCCGAGGCCGATCACCACGACCGAGTCACCCTCGGCGACCCGCGCGGTGTTGCGCACCGCTCCGGTGCCGGTCAGCACCGCGCAGCCCAGCAGGGCCGCGCTTTCCCAGGCCAGTTCATCCGGTACGGGGATGACGGCCCGCTCCGGCACCACGACCTGCTCGGCGAAGGCGCCCAGCCCCAGCGTCACGTGCACCGGCGCACCGTCCAGCGTGCTGCCGTTCTCCAGCGCCGCCACGTTCGCCGTCGAGCACAGCCACGGCTCGCCGTGTGTGCAGAACCAGCATTCGCGGCAGGGCGGTGACCAGTTCAGCGCCACGTGACTGCCCGCGCGTACCCGGGTCACGCCGGCGCCGGCCTCCACCACCTCGCCCGCCGCTTCGTGCCCGAGGACCAGCGGATGCGGCGGGCTCAGCGTGCCGTTGACCATGGACAGGTCGGAGTGGCAGACGCCGGCCGCGCGGATGCGGATGCGGACCTGGCCGGGGCCGATCTCGGGCAGGCGCAGCTCCTCGACCGCGGGTGCCGTGCCGGCCTCCCGGACGACCAGGGCCTTGATGTAAGAGGTCACCGCTGAATCGCTTTCGTCTGCTGGAACTCGCTGAGACCGTACGCGCCGAGCTCGCGGCCGAGGCCGGACTGCTTGTAGCCGCCGAACGGGGCCACCGGGTTGAACGAGCCGCCGTTCACGTCGACCGCGCCCGTCCGCATCCGGCGGGCCACGGCCAGCGCCCGGTCCGGTGAGCCCCACACGCCACCGGCCAGACCGTACTTCGAGTTGTTGGCGATCTCCACCGCGTGGTCGTCGTCGTCGAAACCGATGATCGACAGCACCGGGCCGAAGACCTCCTCCTGGGCCAGCTCGCTCGCCGGGTCGACGTCCGCGAAGACGGTCGGCGCGACGAAGTAGCCCTTGTCCGGGACCGGGGCGTCGCCGGCCACCTGCCGCGCGCCGGCGCGGGCGATGAAGCCCCGCACCCGCTCGCGCTGCGCCGCGGACACCAGCGGCCCGAGCCGGGTGCCCACGTCGAACGGGTCACCGGTGGTGTACGCCGAGGCGGCGGGCGCGGGGAGCTCGACAGCGGCGTCCAAGAGGCTGCGGTGCACCAGCATACGGGTCCACGCC
>NZ_JBEZGQ010000536.1:0-5822 GCF_040650095.1 Actinoplanes sp. NPDC048791
GCGATCCTCGACGAGGCGGACGCCATCGCGCAGTCACAGGGGGCACTCGCCGTCGTGCGGCAGATCGAGCAGGCGAGGGCGGATTTTCGCGGCGCGACCTGATTCAATCGGGTGATGGGGAATCTGTCGCTGTCTCGCCGCCGGCTGCTGTTCACGGCCGGGGCCGGCGCACTGGGTGTGGCCGTGCTTGGCTCCTGCTCGTCGGAGTCGTCCGGGCCACCGGCGCCGGCCGCGTCGGCGGAGCAACCGGTCCCGGCGGCCAGTGGCGCGGTGGCCGGCGACTGGCGGCGGGTGACCATGTCCTACGTGGCCGCGTACATCCTGGTCCGCAACGGTGAGGCGGCGATCGTCGACCTGGGCACCGCCGGTTCGCAGTCGGCGATCGAGGAGGGCCTCAAGGCGGCGGGCGCGGGTTGGTCGTCGGTGAAGCACATCGTGCTCACCCACCTGCACGACGACCACATCGGCGGCCTGGCCGAGATCGCCCCGCTCGTCAAAGCCTCCATCTACGCCGGCTCCGGCGACCTCTCCTCGATCATCTCCGACAAGCCGCTGAAGCCGCTCGCCGAGGGCGACGAGGTCTTCGGCATGCGCGTCGTCGAGACACCGGGCCACACCCTGGGCCACATCTCGATCTTCGAGCCGGCAACCGGCGTCCTGGTGGCCGGCGACGCCCTGCGGACCAGCAACGGCCTGGAACGCTCCGACCCCCAGTACACCGCCGACGAGGCCAAGGCCAACGACTCGGTCCGCAAGCTGGCCGCGATGGACATCAAGGCGATCCTGCCCGGCCACGGCGAGCCGCTGACGGCCGGCGCCGCCCAGGCTCTGCGGACATTGGCGGCCGGCCTGCCCGCGTGAACCGGCCGGTCCGGCGCACCGCCTACCATTTCGGCATGCGGCTTCACGTGGGATGCGCGATGTGGTCACTGAAGTCCTGGCAGGGACGCTTCGTGGCGCACCCGCTGCCGTCGCGCGAGCGGCTGCGGGCGTACGCCGGCTGGTGCAACGCGGTCGAGGGAAACACCACCTTCTACGCGACGCCGGCCCGCGACACCGTGCAGACCTGGGCGCAGCAGACCGACCCGGGCTTCCGGTTCGTGCTCAAGCTGCCCAAGGTCATCACCCACGAGCGCCGGCTGGTCGGGGCCGAGGACCCGCTGCGGATCTTCCTGGACGCGATCGAGCCGCTGGGCCCGCGGGCCCACGCGCTGTGGATCCAGCTGCCGGGATCCTTCGGCCCGGCCGACATCCCGGCCCTGGAGACCTTCCTGCGGCAGGTGCCGACCTCTTACCGGTACGCCGTGGAGGTCCGCCACCCGGCCTTCTTCGACGACCCCCGCGCCACCGCGCAGCTGGAAGCAGTCCTCGCCGCGGCCGACGCCGAGTGGGTCCCGTTCGACACCACGGTGTTCTTCGCGAAGCTCCCGACCAGCGCGGCCGAACGCGACGCCTGGACCAAGAAGCCCCGGCTGCCGCGCCGCTCGCAGGCCCTGACCGACCGGCCGATCATCCGCTACCTGGGCCGCGACGCGGTCACCGAGACGGTCGAGGGCTGGCAGCACTGGGTGGACGTGACCGCGGGCTGGCTGCGAGAGGGTCGCGCGCCGACGGTGTTCGTGCACACGCCGGACAACGCCGACGCGCCGCAGCTGGCCCGCCGCTTCCACGACGCGGTGCGGGCCCGGGTGCCGGAGCTGGAGCCACTGCCCGAGCCGGACCCGATCGAGCCGCTTACCCTCTTCTGAGCCCGCCCGCGTGCCTCACCCATCCATCCGACACCTCCGCTCCGAAGTGGAGGCAACGGGAGGAGGCGCATCGATGAGTGCCCTGTTCGACGCCCTGCGCGAGCGGGTCGAGGTCCACGCGCGGCGCGCGGTCGAGACCTACACCCACGAGGTCAGCGAATATCAGTCGTCGCCGCCCGGCGACGACATGTACGACTTCGCCGTCCTCATCCGCCGCCGGACCCTGGACCTGTCCGTCGCCGGGCGGCCCCTGACCGACACCGACCTCACCCGCATCGCCGAGGTCGGCCGCCGCCGCGCCGAGGTCGGTCTGTCCGTGCCGTCGCAGGAGCAGGTGCTCGGCCTGCACACCGCGATGATGATCCGCGAGGTGCACGACCTGGCCCGCCCCGAGCACGTCACCGACCTGCTGCGTGTCGTCGGCTGGCTCGGCGCCCAGGGCGTCCGGGCCCGCAGTGCCTACCTGCGCGGATACCCCAAAGGGGTCGGCGCCGCCCGGCTGCTGCCGACCCGGCTGGAGATCCTGGCCCGCGCCCTGATCGCCGACGAACCGGTCGCGCCGTTCGTCGCCGACCTGCGCGTGGCCGCACGCTACCGGGTCGCGGTCCTGACCACGCCGAACCGTACCGCCCGCCGGACTCAGGCCGAGGTCGTCACCGCGCTCGCCGCCGACCGGATCCCGGCCACCTGGCTGGCCCCCGACGAAGCCGTCATCGTCTGCCCCGGCGAGGCCCTTGCCTGGGTACGCCGCGCGGTCACGCTGATCGGCCGGCCCTGCGGGGTCGGCGCCGCCGAGGGCCCGGTCGGCGGACTGGCCCCGGCGCTGACCTGGGCCCGGGAGGCGAGCCGGGTCGCACCGCCGGAGTCGTCCCCCGAGCGGCTGCCGGAGATCGCGGACCTGTTCGTCGAGATGGCGGTAGCCGGCGCCCCGGCCGTCGACGGCTGGCTGCGCACCTACGCGCGCGCCCTCGCCGCCGGCCCCGACCTGGTCACCACGCTGCGCGCCTATTACGCCCACGACATGAACCGGGTGACCGCCGCTGCTGCCCTGCACATCCACCCGCGCACCCTCGACTACCGGCTGCGCCGCGTCCGCGACGTCAGCGGCGTCGACCCCGGCTCGACCCTCGGCGTCCGCCTGCTCAGCGCGACCGTCGCCCGCACCCTGACCGTGCGGCACTACGCGGACTGACAACGACCCGCCCCCGGGCATGCTTACTCCGGTCTTGAGAGAGCCGACGACGGATCAGGTACAGAGCTCGTTGTCCACGGGGAAGCGGGCAAGCGACACCCACTCACTCGTCAGCCGGTGCGTCTCCTTCTCCACCTGGGAATACCATTTCGCGACCGGGATGACGATCGCGCCGGTCTTCTCGCGCCACGCGAGGGTCTGCTCCGCGATACTCCCGATCACCTCCTCGTCGGCATACCCACCGATACAGGCACTGACGTACCCGTTGTCAGGCGGCCAGAGGTCATTGGCCAGAGCACAGAGTTCGTCCAGGTGCGGCAGGTCACGGACCAGCTGGATGAACCGGCTGACCTCGTCGTCCGGGATGCCCGACGCGAGCGCGGCACGACGAAACTGTCCCTGATGATCCATAGCGCGACATGGTGCCACGAAGACAACGAACCAGAGGCTGAGCCCGGCGACCATGCCGCCGATTCTCTTGCGCGAAGTGACAAGTGCCGCCGACCGGTCGTCGCGGAATGACGAAGAGTTGCCCGCCCCTTCGCTGTCACGCTGAGCGCGTCCTATGTGGAGGAGATGTCCTATGAGATCCCATCGACTCTGGTTGGCCGCGGGCGCGGTGCTGGCCGTGCTGGCGGGGAGCACGCCCGCACTCGCCGCGCCGGCGGAACCGCGCGACACCCGTACCCGGCAAGAAGCATTTGATCCGCACCCGGCCCTGCCCGGACCGGTCAAGATCCCCGGCAAGGGAGTGCGGCCCGCGCCGTTCACGACGCCGTTGAAGCCGACCCGGGCCACCGCGCTGCCCGGCTCGGAGAAGACCAGGGCGAACGCGCTCGCCCCGGACCGGGCCGCCGCGGCCGGACCCAGCCTGCGGCGCGTCGCCGGCGCCGACGAACCCAGCCAGCTCTACTGCGAGGAGCAGATCAGTCAATCGACAAGCGTAAACGCCGACGCGGACAACTACTCGGCCACCACCCAGTACCTGGGCCGGCTCGGCTGCAACTTCTACCTGGACTACGCCTACGGGGTGGCCGGCATCGTCGACCGCAGCCCCTCCTGGGACGGTGACCTGCTGCACGTCGGCACGCCGTTCGAGTTCTACCGCTCATACGCCGGCGCGTCGGCCGGCGGCCTGCGGATTCCCGGCGACTACTACGACGGAGGACGGCAGATCGAGGTGGTCTTCGAGGTCTACCTGCTGGCGCCGTACGGGGTCTCCTGGGGTGCCTGCAACCCGCTGCCGGGCCTGCGCTACCTGCTGTGCGACGGCCTCGGCACCGACCTGCTGCACGTGGTGGTGGGCACGGGGTCGTTCAACACCGGGCTCAACCCGCCGGTCCACCGCTACACCGCGCTCGGCGACTCGTACTCCTCGGGCACCGGCGCGTTCCCCTACCTGGGCGGCGCCGACCCGGCGTCGTGCCGGCGCAGCAACGCCACCTACGGCTTCGACATCGCCGGGGACGGCTTCCAGGGCCTGCCGATCGACCGGCCCAACCTGAAAGCCTGTCACGCGGCCCGGATCAACGACATCTACCAGGCGCAGAATCCGGTCTCCGAATCCGCGCAGCTCGAATACGTGAAACCGTATACGAGGTTCGCGACGGTCACGATCGGCGGCAACGACCTGGGCTTCGGGCCGAAACTGCGCAACTGTGTGGTCTCCGACTGCTCGGGAGCCCCGCTGGTGACTTCCGCGGAGCTGTCGGCGACGCAGAGCCGGCTCACCGGCGTGTACCGCGACATCAGATCCCGGATGCGCGCGGACGGCTACCTGGTGGTGCTGAGTTACCCGGCGTTCCTGCCCAACCCCGACGACCCGGCGGATCCGCAGCCGTCGGTGAGCAGATGCCCGGCCACGAACTCGCAGATCACCAGCGCCGAGCTGCGGCTGATCCATCAGGGGACCGCCCAGGCCCGCGACATGATCGCGAACGCGGTGGCGGCCACGGGCGATCCCCGGGTGCTCTTCGTGGACGTCTTCGACGCGTTCCGGGCCCACCGGGTGTGCAGCGGCGATCCCTGGTCCAACGGGGTCGAGGCGCTCGATCCCGAGGACTCGTTCCACCCGAACGCCCGCGGCTACCAGGCGGTCGGCGACCGCCTGCGGAGTGCGCTGGGCCTGGGCTGACCCCGGCGGTGGGGACGGGGCGTCCGGCTTGTGCCGGGCGCCCCGGCCCGTTGGTCGAGCCCCGGACGATCAGTTCGGCCGGGACGGCGCCGATTGCGTACGGAGTCAGCGAGCCGGCCGACGGCGGCTTCGACGATCGCGTCCGCGTCCCGGGCCAGGGTGGTCCGACCCGGGCCGACGAGCACGGCGAGCTGGTGCCCGCTGCACACCCGAGGATCCGCTTTCCGTCTTTGCGATACTGGCATCGATAACCTTCGTTGCGACCTGATTGCGGGAGGTGGCACCGATAGGAAGGCTGAGGACACCGGCGGTGCCGGACGGGCCGGTCCGGCGGTTCTACGAGCGGCTGCACGACCTCCACGCGTCGGCGGGCCGGCCGAGCATGCGCGAGCTGCAACGTGCCACCCGCGGCGAGCGGCGCCCGCGGGGGATCAACCCGACCACCATCCACGACGCGTTCAGCCGGCCCCGCCTCGCCCGATGGGAGGTGGTGGAGGAGATCGTGACCCGGCTCGGGGGCGACCCCGAGGAGTTCGGGCGGCTGTGGCGGCAGGCCCGCGAGGTGCAGGCCCGCGACGCCGACCTCGCGGCCGTGGCGGTCGGAAGGACCCCCGTCGCCGCCTCGGTGCCGCGGCAGCTGCCACCGGACGTGTGGGCCTACACCGGCCGCCAGGAGCACCTCAAGGCGCTCGACGAGCTGCTCGCCGGCGACCGCACGGCGCTGGTGATCACGGCGATCGCCGGCATG
>NZ_JBEZGQ010000537.1:0-5807 GCF_040650095.1 Actinoplanes sp. NPDC048791
GCAGGCGTGTCGCCCCGCGCGGCGGCCGCGTCAGTCATTCGTGGATCGCCCGTGCCCTCGCGGGGCTACCACCGCCGTGGTAGCCGGGGCGCACGTGTGGAGGACGTGAGGGTGATCGTCCTTCCGTACGGTGACCGGCATGGCCCTGGTGTCCACCCGGCTGCCGCGGGCCCGGGCTGCGGCGGCGCGCCACCCGCAGGCGATGGAGGCGCTGCTGGGGGTGCTCGTCCGGCCTGGTCCGCCCCGGAAGATGCCACCGGCCCGCTGATGCCGGCCTGGGTCAGGCGGCCCCCGTAAGACCTGCGGCGGTGGCGGCGACCATGCGGGTGAGCGTGGGCCGGAAAGGTGGGAACACGGCGCCGATCTCGGGCTCGCGTTCGTAGAGCTCCCGCAGGGCCTGCGGGGGCCGGGTGAGCGGGAACAGCTTGGTGACGAAGGCGCTGGCGGCCATGACCATGGCGGCCCCGTCGGTGGGCGCCATCGGCGGGCACGCGCCGGCGACAAGCCGGCCGACCTGCATGTACGTGCCGATGGCCCACAACTTGTACTCCCGCAGGACGGCCACGGTCACGTTGTGTTCCAGCATCGTCTCCACGTGCGTGGTCAGGTCGCAGTACAGCGGCCGGTCGACGTACGCGTCCGCCAGAGCCGCTGCCGCAGCGGTGGCACCCTCCGCTCCCCGCAGCGCCGCGCTCGCGGCGGCCGCCCAGTCCGAGCCCTCCTGCATCGTGAGCCGCAGGTAGATCTCCTCGCGGGTCCCGAAATAGCGCAGCACATTGGACTTGGCCAGCCCGACCGCCGTGGCGATGTCGCCGAGGCTGACCCAGGCGACCCCCGACTGTCGCGCCAGCTCGGCGGCGGTGCCGAGGATCGCCTCCCGCCGCTGGTCCTTCTGGTCCGGGCGGCGGGCCCGCTGGAATGGCGCCTGCATGCCAGGAATCTAACCGAGAACTACCAGAACGGCGTTCTCTTGTTAAAGATACGGTGTTCTGTTAGCGTCCGGCACCGATCCATCGACCAACCTGATCGGAGCATTTCGTGACCACCGCCGGGGCGGACCTCGCCCGGACCATCGACGCGTTCGTGGCCGCCTTCAACGAGCCCGATCCCGACCTCGACCTGGTCATGTCGTTCTTCGCCGAGGACGCCACGTACCTGCCCGGCAAGAAGCCCGAGCGCCGCGGCCTGGCCGCCATCCGCGCGGAGTTCGCTCCGCAGTTCGCCGGCCGCTTCGGCGCGATGACCTTCGACGTCTACGACCGGGTGATCGACGAGCCGCGCCGCCGGGCCACGATCCGGTGGGTGTGCCGGCTGGACCTCACCGGTGCCCACGGGCGGCGGGCCATGCCGATGCTGCGCTGGTTCGCCCGCGCCCGCTACGGCGGCCGGGTGCAGTGGCACGGCCTGGACGTCTTCCATTTCGACGCCGACGGGCGCATCAGCGGCAAGTTCACCTACGCCACGTTCCGCCTGCCGCTGTGGGAGGCCGGTGACGACGTACGGAAATGAGCGACCGCCGAGCCGGACAGCTCGGCGGTCGCCGGGGAGGAAGTGTCAGTGCGTGGCTGTGGCGGCCTTGCGGCGGTGGACCGCGAAGGTCATGACCGCCACGATCAGTGCGCCGACGATCAGTCCGAGGATCGCGCTGAACACCGTGTTGACGAGCCAGCCGACGAGTCCGCCCAGCACACCCGCGGCGTCGTGGGCGGCCTCCTCCACGTGGTGCACGGCCGAGTACAGCCAGTGCAGGCCGAGTTCGTCCGTGCCCACCAGCAGGATGTGCCCGCCGACCCACAGCATCGCGGCGGTGCCGAGCACGGTCAGCCCGGTCAGCACCAGGGGCATCGCCCGCACCAGGCCGCGGCCGAACGTCGCGAGGGCTCCGGACCGCTCCGACAGGCGCAGCCCGGCGTCGTCCATCTTCACGATCAGGGCGACCGCGCCGTACACCAGGACGGTCATCACGACCGCGACGACGGCCAGGATCGCCAGGCGGGACCAGAACGGCTCGTCGATCACCTCGTTGAGGGTGATCACCATGATCTCCGCCGACAGGATCAGGTCGGTGCGCACCGCCCCGGACACCAGGGTCTTCTCGTCCGGGGCGGCCTCGTCGCCCGCGCCGTGGGCCTCGTGGTGGGCGATCTTGGCCCAGACCTTCTCGGCGCCCTCGTAACACAGGTACGCGCCGCCGAGCATGAGGATCGGGGTGAGCAGCCACGGCACGAACTGACTGAGCAGCAGCACCGCGGGCAGGATGATCAGGAACTTGTTGCGCAGCGAGCCCAGCGCGATGCGCTTGATGATCGGCAGCTCACGCTCGGCCGCCAGGCTCCGCACGTACTGCGGCGTGACGGCGGCGTCGTCGATGACGACGCCCGCGGCCTTGGCGCCGGCCTTCGCGGCGGCCGCCCCGACGTCATCGATGGACGCGGCGGCGGCGCGGGCCAGCACCGCCACGTCGTCCAGCAGGGCTACGAGTCCACCGGCCAAGAGAGGTTCCTTCCGAAGCTGAGCAGCGAGCGTGTCCGCACATTCTCGCCCACGCCGCGGCCCGGGGCGCGGCGACCGGCCCCACCCATCGGCGACCGCCCATTCCCCGGCGCCGGTAAGCGCTATCATCGGCGGGTCTGGGACAGCCGGTGAAAAGGTTTCTTCTTGCGACAGCATGCAACGGTGCGGGAGGTGGCCGCCGACACCGGACTTTCCATCGCCACGGTGTCGCGGGTGCTCAACGGCCAGGCCAATGTCGCACCGCGCACCCGTGAGGTCGTGCTCGAGGCCGTGGGCCGGCTGGGCGGGCAGGGGCAGCGGCTCCGCGCCGATCCGGGGGCCATCTACATTCGCTGCCCGTACCTTCTCGACGAGTATTTCGGGCCGATGGTGTCGTCGGTCGTGGAAACCGTGGAATTGCACGGCATGACCGCCATTCTCAATGCCGGCAAGGCAGCGCGCGGCAGCAGCGCTTTGTCCGTCCTGCCCGGCCGCCAGAGCGTCGGCGGCGGGATCCTGATCCTGCCGCCCGAGTCGGGCCCGGAGCTGGAACGGCTCCGCGATCGCGGGTTCGCCTTCGTGGTGCTGGACCCGCGCACGCCGCCGCCCCGCGACATCGTCGCGGTGTCCGCGGCCCACACGACCGGCGCCCGCAACGTGATGTCCCACCTGGTCCAGCTGGGGCACCGGCGGATCGGCATCGTCGCCGGCCCGCGGGACTGGCTGGTCACCGACGCCCGGATGACCGGGTACGTGGCCGCCCTCGCCGACGTCGGCGTCCTCCCGTCGCCCGACCTGCTGCGTTTCGTCGACGAGCCCACCGTCGAGCAGGGTTACGACGCCGCCTGCGCCCTGCTCGACCAGCCGGAACGCCCGACCGCGGTGGTCGGCTTCAACGACAAGATCGCGGTCGGGGCCCTGCGGGCGGCGCGCGAACGGGGCCTGCGCGTCCCGGACGAGCTGTCCATCGCGGGGTTCGACGACACCACGGTCAGCCAGGCCACGGACCCGATGCTCACCACGGTGCGCCAGCCGCTGGCCGAGCTGGGCCGGATGGCCGTGACGATGCTGATCCGGATGATCCAGCGGCACGACCTGGACGCCCGGCACGTCGAGCTCGCCACCGACCTGGTGGTCCGGGGCTCCACCGTGGCGCCGCTCCGCTGATGTAACAACTGACGCTTGTTACACGCTCTCCCACAGGGACGCCAGGGCACGCATTGACACGGATGCCTGTAACGATGTTTCGTATCCGTTACGCAAGCCCCGTACCCCTGGAAGGAGTTCGTGTGATCCCATCTGTCCCCGGCCGCCGGTCGCGGTCGCGGGTTGCCGCCGTCGCCGTGACCGCGCTCGTCGGCCTCGCCGGTGCCGTCGCCATCGGCGGCGAGGCGTCGGCCGCCACGTCGGTGCAGGTCTACTGGAGTTCCGAATCGCGGACCGCCGGCTTCGAGCCGGTGAACGCGAACTGGTACGCCGACCCGGCGACGGGGCTGGCCGGTACGCCGTACCGGTTGTCGCGGCAGCCGGACGTGCCGATCGTGGCGGCGGGCGGCGCGGCGACGATCACCGCGAACACAGGCCGGCAGTACCAGAGCGTCCTGGGCTTCGGCTCCTCACTGGAGGAGTCGACCATCTACAACCTGTCCCGGATGAGCGCCACCGCCCGCGAGCGAACCCTGCGCCTGCTGCTCGATCCGAGCACCGGCGCGGGTTTCAACGTCGCCCGGATCACCTTCGGCACCAGCGACTTCACCAGCCGGGCCTTCTACACCTACGACGACGGCGCCGCCGATCCGTCGCTGTCGCGCTTCTCGATCCAGAAGGACCTCGACTACGGCATCATCAACGTGCTGAAGCAGGCCCGGCAGATCAACCCGAACCTGCTGATCTTCGCGAGCGTGTGGAGCCCGCCGGCCTGGATGAAGGCCAACAACAGCCTGATCGGCGGCAACCTGCTCGACCAGCACGTGCCCACCCTGGCGGCCTACTACCGGCGGGCGGTGCAGGCGTACGCCGCGCAGGGCCTGCCGATCCACGCCGTGACGCTGCAGAACGAGCCGCTGTACTCGCCGCCGGACTACCCCGGCACGCTCATCTCGGCGGACCAGGAACGCCGGCTCGCCGTGGCCATGCGCGCCGAGTTCACCGGCAACGGCGTCGGCGGCACGAAGATCTGGGCCTTCGACCACAACTTCGCGGAGGGGCCGTCGTACATCGCCGGAGTGCTGGGCAGCCCGGGCAGTCCGAGCGACGCGTTCAACGCCGTCGACGGGCTGGCCTTCCACGACTACGCCGGCGAGCCGGCCCTGATGGGCCAGGTCAAAGCCGGCTATCCGGGCAAGGACGTGGCGATGACCGAGCGGGCTGTCTGGGGTACGACCGGAGCGAACCGCATCGTCGACTACTTGCGCAACCAGTCCGTCATGTACCAGAACTGGGTGACGATGCTGGACCAGAACCGGGCCCCGGAGAAGTGGACCGGCGCACCGGACCCCACCATGCTGGTGCAGAACCCGTCCGCCCCGGACACCGTCTGGGCGCTGCCGGAGTACTACCTGACCGCCCAGTTCTCCAAGTTCATCCAGCGCGGCGCCAAGCGCGTCGACACCAACAACGGCTCGGCGGGCACTGTCACGAACGTCGCGTTCCTGAACCCGGACGGCAGCCTCGTCACGGTTGTGGTGAACCGCAGCACCGCCAACCAGACCTTCACCGTGCGCGCCGGCACGCAGCAGTTCACCGGCACCCTGCCCGCGAAGACGGTGGGCACGTACGTCTGGGCCGACGCGAACGCCACGCCGCCCACCGGGACGACCGCCGCGTTGCGATCCGACCTCAGTGGACGGTGCGTGGACGTGCCCGGGGCGAACCCGGTCGATGGCGCCCGGTTGCAGGTCTACGACTGCAACGGCAGCGCCGCGCAGCAGTGGACGGTCAGTGGCGACGGCACGGTCCGCGCACTGGGCAAGTGCATGGACGCGGCCGCCGCCGGGACCGCGAACGGAACGGCGATCCAGCTCTACACCTGCAACGGCACCAATGCGCAGCGCTTCACCCTCGGCGCCGGGGGAGACCTGGTCAATACGGCGGCCAACCGCTGCGTCGACGTGGTGAACAACGGCACGGCGAACGGATCGCAGCTCCAGCTCTGGGACTGCGCCGGCACCGCCAACCAGAAGTGGACCCGGGCCTGACAGGTCAGCTTGCCAAAACCGTCTCCGGCCCGTGACCCGCCGCAGCCCGACTGCGGCGGGGAGCGGGCCGGAGCCCGCTGAGCTCCCGGGCCTGGACGGCGGCGACGTGCGCCTCGT
>NZ_JBEZGQ010000538.1:0-5791 GCF_040650095.1 Actinoplanes sp. NPDC048791
GTGGGCGCGGGGTACGCCGCGCCCGGCGCGAGCACGGCCAGGCTGTCGACGTTGACATTGCCGGAGTCGGCCGCCGTCCGTACGAGGCTGACCTCGTGCCGGCCGGCCGGCAGATCCAGCGGTACGGCGGCGAGCGCCCAGGTGTCCCAGTTGGCGGTCGGCGGCAGGCTCAACGTCCCGGCCGCGACACCGTCCACTGTGACAGTCAAGGTGCGGGCGACGTTCTGGCCGTCCCCGCCGGTGCTGTTGGCATAGCGGACGGTGAGCTGCTGGGTGCCCGCCGTTGCGGGGGTGACGGCGAAGGTGAGCGAGTTGCCCGTGCCCTCGAAACCGGCCACGAATCCCCGGCCGGTGTAGTCGCGGTGGTCGGTCGCCGCGCTCAGGCCGTTGAGCGCGAGCGCCTCGGCCTCGCACAGGATGCCGGCCGCACAGTCGGGAGCCCCGAGACCGGCCCAGGGTGCGGCGGTCACGGTCTGGCGGCCGGCTTTCAGGCGTACGGTCAGATTGTCGGCGGTGAACGGCCCGGCACCGACCCGGTAGCGCAGGGTGGTCGCGCCCGTGTCGATGGTCAGCCAGCCGTGCGAGACCCGCTTGGTGAACCGGACCGGCCGGAAGTCGTCGCGGCCGATCACATTGAAGGTGTCCCCGTCGGTGAACCGGCCGCCGGGGGCGTACTCGGTTCTGATCAGGGTCGGGGAGAGCACCTGGAAGCGGGCGTTCCCCGAGACGACGGTTTGCGGCTTTCCGGCGGTGGCTCCGGCCGGGGCCGGCGCGGTCAGCGCCGCGCCCCCCGTCACCAGAGCCAGGACGGTCGCGACGGCGACCCGCCGGCGAACAGGATTGCGCACCAGACGCTCCATCGGTAGGGAGTGAGATACCTCGATGACAACGGTGTCACCCGGCGTGACAGAGGTCAATGGATCTTGCGCGGTCGTGCCCCTCCGTCCGCCGGCCTCCGGCGGACGGGCTCAGTTCCCGACGCCAGGTGCCGATCTGGCCTGGGTAGTGCGATTCCGGTCAGTCGGGCTGAAGAAGGAGCGTCGGTGCGCCGTCCTCGTTTCACCATCAAAGTGCGCGTTGTCGCCAGCGTGGTGCTGGTCCTGGTGATCTCCATGCTGGCGGTCGTCTCCTACATCACCGGCCGTAACGCCGCCGACGCCCGGAGGGCGGGCTTCGCCTATGCCGAGGAGGTGGCCGGGCGCAACGCCGCCCAGGTGCAGCAGCAGCTCGCGACCGGTCTGGGAACCGCGCGCGACATGGCCCAGGTGCTGCAGGCCACCGCCGCGTCCGGTGGTGATCGACGTACGGTGAACGCCCAGCTGCAAGCGGTTCTCAGCGTGCACCCCGAATACCTCGGTACCTGGACGGGGTGGGAGCCCAACGCGTTCGACAACCGGGATGCCGCCTTCCGCAAGGCCGACGCCGGGCACGACGCGACCGGACGGCTGGTGCCGTACTGGTTCCGGGACAACGGCAAGATCAGCCTGGCCCCGCTGGTGGACTACGAGAAGCCCGGTGCCGGTGACTACTACCTGATCGCCAGGAACAGCGGGGCCGAGAAGGTCATCGAGCCCTACGCCTACAACGTGGGTGGCCAGGACATCCTGATGACGTCGGTGGCCGTGCCGGTCGAGCGGAGCGGCAAGGTCGTGGGCGTCTCCGGCATCGACATGGCGCTCACCAGCCTGCAGGAGCTCGTCGCGGGTATCAGGCCCTTCGGCACCGGCCGGGCCGTACTGGTCAGCACCGCCGGAGCCGTGGTCGCCGGTGGGGACCCCGCGGCCGCCGGCAAGCCCGCGGATCAAAAGCTCGTCGAGCTGGCGACCAGTGCCGTCCAGGCGGGCCGCCCCGCGCAACGGGTCACGGAGGGCGGCGAGGAGATGCTGGAGATCGCCGCCCCGGTGCCGCTGGGTCGCAGCGACACCTGGTCACTGATCGTCTCCGTGCCGACCGCCACCGTGCTGGCCGATGCCTACGCCACCCGCCGGGTCAGCATCATGCTCGCGGTCGCAGCCGTCCTGCTGGCCGCCCTCGCCGCTTTCGCGGTGGCCCGCACCATCGTGCGTCCGATCGAGCGGCTCCGCGATCGCATGATTGAGATCGCGGACGGCGACGGCGACCTGACCCAGCGGGTCAAGGCCGACCGCGATGACGAGGCGGGTCAGCTGGCGGAGGCCTTCAACCGGTTCGTCGACAAAGTCGTCAGCACCATCCGCGGCATCGCGGGGACCGCTGTCACCCTCACGGCCGCCGCGGCGGAGCTGACCGACGTCAGCACCCAGCTGCGCAGCAGCGCGGCGGACGTGTCCGACAAGGCCGGCACGGCGAGCTCCGCCAGCGAGCAGGTCAACGCCGGCGTACAGTCGATCGCCGCCGGTGCCGAGCAGATGAGTGCCTCCATCGCCGAGATCGCCTCCAATGCCACCCAGGCGGCCCAGGTGGCAGCCCAGGCGATGGTCGCCGCGGACACCACCAACGCGCAGGTCGCCGAGCTCGGCACGGCCAGCGCCGAGATCGGCGACGTGGTCAAGCTGATCACCAGCATCGCCGAGCAGACCAATCTCCTGGCCCTCAACGCCACCATCGAGGCCGCCCGGGCCGGGGAACTCGGCAAGGGCTTCGCGGTCGTCGCCGGAGAGGTCAAGGACCTGGCCCAGCAGACCGCCAGAGCCACCGAGCAGATCACCGCCCGCATCGGCGCGATCCAGACCTCCAGCGGCTCCGCGGCGACGACCATCGGCGACATCGCGCAGGTGATCACCAGGATCGGGGACTACACCACCACCATCGCGTCGGCGGTGGAGGAGCAGACCGCCACGACCGCCGAGATGACCCGCACGGTCACCGAGGCGGCCGCCAGCAGCGGGGACGTGGCCCAGACCGTGTCCGGGGTGGCCGAGGTCGCCTCGGCCACCGCCGACGGCGCCCGGGCCACCCAGCGGGCAGCCGGCGACCTGGCCGGACTCGCCGGCGACCTCACCAAGCTGGTCAACACGTTCCGTTACTGACGGCCGGGACGCTGCGGCGCTACTCGGGATCGGCGGTGATGAACGCCTCGGTGGTGGCCTTGTCGACGCCGAGGCCGGCGAGGACGCCCGTGCCGTCCTCGAGTTCGAGCAGCGCGAGCAGGATGTGTTCGGTGCCCACGTGGTTGTGGTTCAACCGTAGGGCCTCCCGGAAGGTCAGCTCCAGGCCCTTCTTGGCGTGCGCGTCGAACGGGATGAGCGCGGGCACGGGATCGGCCGCCGCCGGCAACGTCGCGGTGGCGGTCTGCCGGACGCTGTCCAGCGACACGCCCTGCGCGACGATCGCCCGGGCGCCCAGCGCGGCCGGGTCGGCCACCAGGCCGAGCATCAGATGGGCCACGCCGATCTGGCTGTTGCTCTTGGTGCGGGCCTCCTCCTGCGCCGTCACGACGACCTTCCGGGCGCGGTCGGTGAACCGGCTGAACCCCTGGCTGGCGTCGAGGTCCGGCGCCTCGCCCTTGGGGACGAACCGCTTCTGGGCGGCCTGCTTGCTGACCCCCATGCTGCGGCCGATCTCGGTCCAGGAGGCGCCGGAGCGGCGCGCCTGGTCGACGAAGTGGCCGATCAGATGGTCCGCCACGTCACCGAGGTGGTCGGCCGCCAGCACCGCGTCGGAGAGCTGGTCGAGGGCGGTGGAGTGGGTCTTCTTGATGGCCTCGATCAGGTCGTCGAGCCGGACCGAGGCGGTAACGGGTTCGGGAGTCGTCATGTCGTCAACCATAGGTTGACGCACTCGCCAACGTCAACCCGAGGTTGACGGCCGCTCGACGGCGGCCGGATCGGCTGCTACTTTAGGAACATGTTCCTAAAGTCGAACGGAGAAGAAACCTCAGCCTCAGGTGAGGTGCCGGCTGCTGACCCGAACCTGAAGTCCGCATTGGACCGGGTGCATCGCGCCGGCCTGCCGGGCGTTTTCGCCGAAGTGCGTGACGGCAGCACGATCTGGCGCGGCGCCTCCGGGATCGCCGACCTCAGCACCGGCCGCCCCGTCGAGCCCGGCATGCGCCATCGCGTCGGCAGCCTGACCAAGACGTTCACCGCCGTCGCCGTCCTGCGGCTGGTCGAGCGGGGCCGGATCGGGCTCGACGCGCCGATCGGTGGATACCTGCCCGAGCTGGTGCCGGGGGAGCGCGGCCGGCGGATCACCGTACGGATGCTGCTCAACCACACCAGCGGCTTCCCCGAATACCTGCCGTACGCGTTCCCGTCCCTGCGGCCCTCGCCGTCCGGTCCCTCGGGCGACAGCCTGGACGACAACCAGTTCCGGCAGTTCGAACCCACCGAGCTGATCCGGATGGGCGTGACGGCACCCCCGGCCGGCGAGCCGGGAAGCACTCCGGGGACGTACTCCAACGCCAACTACCTCCTGCTCGGCCGGCTGCTGGAGCATGTGACCGGCACCCCGGCGGAGGAGTACATCACCCGGGACGTCATCGAGAGCGCCGGTCTGCGGGACACCGATTTCCCCACCGGTACGCGCATCGAGGGCCCGCACTCACGGATGTACGAGGCACTGTTCGGCCTCATCGACCCACCCCGCGACTACAGCGTCTACAACATGTCCTGGGTGTCGACCGGCGCCGGCCTGACCTCGACCGTGGCCGACCTCAACCGCTTCTACCGCCTGCTGCTCGGCGGCGAGCTGCTCCAGCCGTCCTCATTGGCCGAGATGCAGCGCACCGTGCCGGTCATCAGCCAGACCGGCGAACCCATCACGTACGGCCTCGGCCTGCTCAAGTTCACGCAGCCCGGTTGCGGCACACTGTGGGGCCACGACGGCACGGTCTGGGGCGCCGGCACGATGTCCCGGCACAGCGCCGACGGCAGGCGCCAGCTGACGGTCGCGGTCAACCTCGCGCGGTGGAACCGGCTGGACTCCTCCGGCAAACCGCAGCCGCACCCGATCGACGAGGCGCTGACCGCCTTCTACGGGGAGGCGATGTGCGGTGCCGCGCCGGGGGGCAGTTAGATGAGGTGGTGTCCCCATCCGCCGCACCGCAGGGCCGTACCGGCCGGCCCCCGGTAACCTCCCGGGCGCAGATCCTGGCCTCGGCCCGGCAGCTCATCGACCAGGACGGCTGGGAGAAGCTGACGATCCGCCGGCTGGCCGCCGAGCTCGGCATCGGCGCCACCACGCTCTACCACCACGTGCGGGACAAGGAGGAGCTGCTGCTCCTGCTGCTCAACGCGTACGCCGAGCAGATCCCGCGGCCGGAGCTGACCGGTGAGCCGGGGGACCGCATCGTCGCCGCCGCGACAGCGCTGCACGACGGCCTCGCGGCCTGGCCGTGGGCCGCGGAAGTGCTCACCGCCGACGGGTTCGTCGGCCTGCTCGGGGAGCCGGCCCTGGAGCTGGTCGAGACCATCGTGGCCGGGGCCGTCGACCACGGGTGCACGCCGGCTCAGGCCGTCGACCTCTTCCGCGGCATCTGGTACTACACGGTGGGCGAGATCCTCGTGCGCAGCCACTCCGACCGCCGCCGCCCCGGCGACGACCGGCCCCGGTACGGCGACATCGACTTCGGCAGCTTCGACGCGTCCCGGCTGCCGCACCTGGCCGCCGTCGGCGAGCAATGGCCGGACCTGGCCGCCCGCGACACCTACCCCGAGGGTCTCCGCGCGTTCGTCGGCGGGTTCCTCTCCAAGGCGCGCTGAGCTGATGACAGTCATCGAACGGCTGGCCCGGGCGTCCCGGATCGGGCTGGGGCTGGCCGCCGTCGGCCGCCCGGGTTACATCAATCTCGGCCGCGAGGCGGACCTGCCGG
>NZ_JBEZGQ010000539.1:0-5789 GCF_040650095.1 Actinoplanes sp. NPDC048791
ACGGGCGGCGGTGCGGACGGGCGGCGGTGCGGACGGGCGGAGGTGCGGACGGGCGGAGCTGCGGACGGGCGGCGGTGCAGACGGGCGGCGGTGCGGACAGGCGGCGGTGCAGACGGGCGGCGGTGCGGACAGAGGAAGGCACGGACACGCGCAACGGGCAGCCACCACACCCACAAACCTGCCGATCAACCAATCCACCATGGACGATCGACGGACAGACGTCAGGCGCACGGACCCGCAGAGTGGCGATGGAACGCCACATTCTGGAGGGGGAGAAGATGCGTCCAAGCAGATTCCTGACCACAGCCATCATCGCCACACTCGCCGCAACAGCAGGACCCACATCGGCCGCCCACGCCACCACCACCCCGATAACCCCACAAGACGTAGGCACCCTAGGCGGCGCCTGGAGCAACCCCACCGCCCTGAGCAATTCCGGCTACCTGGTCGGCTCCAGCGAGACCGCCTCCGGCGCCACCCACGCCTTCCGCTGGCGGAACGGCCACCTCACCGACCTCGGCACCCTCCCCGGCGGCGGCCCGAGCTACGCCGTCGACGTCAACGAACGCGGCGACGTCGCCGGCACAGCCTTCACCGCAGCCGGCATCGCCCGTCCGTTCCTCTGGCGTCGCGGCGTCCTGCGTGACCTCACCGCCGTCACCGGGGACGGGATCTCCGTGACCGGGCTCAACGACCACGGCCGCGTCATCGGCACCCGCTACACCGCCACCAGCGGACAGTACGGCCAGGCGTTCGTCTGGCGGGACGGCGTCGCCACCGATCTGCCCGGGCTCGGTGGGGACACTCTCGCCGATGACATCAACAGTCGTGGTGACATCGCCGGTTCCACCATCAGTGCCGACGGCGCTGAGACCGAGGCTGCGTTGTGGCGGGACGGGCGGCTCATCCGGCTCACGCCGCCGGTCGGGATCGCCAGCATCGGCGTCGACGTCAACGAGCAGGGCCAGGTTGTCGGCACGGTGCGGGTGCCGGACTCCGGCTGGCACGCGTTCCTCTGGGAGAACGGTGTCTTCACCGATCTCGGCGCGCTCGGCGGGACCGAGAGTTACCCGGTCGGGATCAACGACCGGGGCCAGGTCGGCGGCAATGCCGGCGACAACTCCGACCTGCGGGCGGTGCGCTGGCACCGGGGTACGGCGACCGACCTCGCCGCGCTCAGCGGAGTCAGCGGACTGGCCACCGCGATGAACGCGGCCGGGAACGTGGCCGGCGTGGCCGACCTGGGCGGCAGCCGCGGCGTCGTCTGGCGGGGCGCCGGCGTCGTCGACCTCGGCCCGCTGGACCGTGGGGTCACGGCCGGCTCGGTCCAGTTCATCAACGACCGTGGTCTGGTGGCGGGCACCATCGCTGTCACCGGGGAAGGTGCGCACGCCGTCGTGTGGGACATCGGAAGGCGTTGAGCGGTCAGATCTCGCCCGCGATCGCGCTGATGGCGGCGGCGAAACCGTCGCGGTCCTCCTCGTGCAGCATCGCGAGATCCATCTCGTCCAAGGCTTCCCTGATCGCGTAACGGCGGACGCGTGACCGGGTGCCCCCGCGGACCTCCTCGAGGATGGCGCGGGAGAACGTCTCCGCCGCCTCGGGGAGGCCCTGCGCGACGCAGTGGGCCAGGCCCAGGTGCAGCCACAGCGACTCCTCCTCCGGCACCTCGGGGAAGTTGCTGACCGGGCCGGCGGGTCGCACCTTGCCCGCCGGCCCGCTCGCCGCGCGCTCGATGCGGTAGTTGAGTGCCTTGGTCACCGGGGCACTGAGAGCCACGAACATGTCGTTGCCGGACCCCTTGAGCAGCACCACGTGGAAGTCCTCGTCCGTGGCGCGGTACCGCTCGCGGTGCCGGCCGCCGGCCTCGCCCGGGTCGCGGAACTCGTCCCGGGCCAGGCCCAGCCGTTTGAGCCGGCGGCTCAGACTGATCAGATCCCGGCACACGTCCGCCGACGGGTGCTGGGCCGCGAGGCGGGCCGCCTCCGGCTCCACCGCCTCGCGCAGCTGGGTGAGCAGGTCCATCTGGACGCGCGGAGCCACCTGGTGCCGCCACTCGATGACGTCCGGGTCGAACGGGTTCCACTGCTCGACCGGCTGGACCTTGGCCCCGACCCGGGGCTGCAATGTCACCAGGCCCTTGATCTGCAGGACCTGGAGCACCTCACGGGCCAGGGCGCGGCTGCCGCCACTCTGCTCCATCACGTAGTCGAGGCTGACCACATCGCCGGGGCGGAGCTGGTCACCGGCCGCGATCAGGTCGCCCAGGATGCGCACGGCGGCGCGTCCGGAGCCCCGGGTCTTCTCCTCGGCGTCCACATCGGTTTCTGCCATGAACAAAATCTAAACATGAGGACCGGTGTTTCCGGAATAGCCAGCACGGTGCGGCGGTCTGAGCCCAAAGATCAATTCCATCCGGTACGGAGGTCAGCAATGGAGATCCATTCTGGCCGTACCAGAAGACGTTATGTTTCATTCTTTTAAAGGGATAGCGTCGGTGCTAGCGTAGAAGTCACGTCCCGGAAAACAAACCGGGGGCAGGCGATCTCACCCGCCTGTCCCCGGTCCTCCGGCCGGCAATTCCGACCCTGTGCAGGGGTCGGTTGCGTCGCGCGGAACCATGCCCTTCGACGCTACCGCGGCTCCCTGCCCAGGTGCCAATGCCACCCGCGTGCCGCGGGTCGCACCCACCTCAGGAGGGATGCACCATGGTCAGCGTTCAACCCCGGCGGCCCCGATGAACCCCGGCGCCGTCCTGACATTCACCGTTGTGCTGGCGTCCTTTGTGCTCGCGGTGGTGGCGGCCGCGATAGCGGCGGCCCTGCACCGAGCCAACGGCGCCACCTGGCCCCGGACCTGCCTGTCCGCCATCCCCTGGTTCGGCGTAACCCTCGCCGGCGCGATCGCCACTCTCTCCAGCCTGTTGAACTGAGACACCGGAGTGCGGCCGATCGCCACTGTCTTCAGCTTGTTGAACTGAGACACCTGAATGCGGCCGATCGCCACTGTCTTCAGCCCGTTGAGCTGAGACACCGGAGTGCGGCCGATCGCCACTGTCTTCAGCTTGTTGAGCTGAGACACCGGAGTGCGGCCGACCGGCACTGCCTCCAGATTGCCGAGCCGAGACACGCAAGTGCGGCCGACCGAGGAGAAAAGGGGGCTGATCTGCGACCGGCGGTCGAGGTGGCGGGCAAGAGGCGGCCGCTCCAGGGAATGTACGGTCGAATTCGGCGAGGCCGGTACACAAGACCGGCGATGGCGAGATCCGCAGAAAATGGCGGCCTGAGCCAGATGATGATCACCGGAAAGGATGATCGGACGGCCGAAGCAGAAGTGCACAAAGACCCAGGAGCAGGGCGGCGGATCAGCCCGCACCGCCGCCCAGCTGCTCACCCAGCCCGGTCCGCAGATACTCCAGCTTCCGCCCGACCCGGGAACCGGCGATCAGCCCGGCATCCCGCAACGTCGTCAAATGATGAGAAGCCGTCGCCGCGGCCAATCCCAGGGCCGTCGCCACTTCACCGGTGCTGTGCGGCACCGCCAGCAGCGTCAGCACGGCCGCCCGGGTCGGCCCCAGCAACGCCGCCAGCGCCGCCGTCGGTTCGCTGCGCGCGGTGCCGTCCCACAACGCCCCGTAGCCCCTCGGCGGATACCACAACGCCCGGCCCTGCGCCGTCTCCGTCACCGCGAACACCTTCGGCCCGGCGAAGCCCGACGGCAGCAGCGCCAGCCCGTGACCGTCCAGGCCGAACTCGACCTCCCCGCCGCTGTGGCCGATCCGCAGCGCCGTCTCGTCCCAGCTCAGGCTCGGGTGCAGGTCGCGGATCAGGGCCCGCGGCCCGTGCTCGGTCGCCGCCCGGGCGCGGTGGGCGATCTCCGCCTCCGCCGCCGTGCGCAGCCTCGGCCAGTACGGCGCCAGCGCCAGCTCGAAGTACTGCCGGATCTCGCGCAGCAGCACCGCGAGCCCACCGGCCGGGTCGCGTTCGAAGCGGGCGATCACCGGCGGCACGTCCGAGACTCCGCGCCACGCGTACGCCACCTCCCACGCCACCTGGTCGAGGGGCGTCTCCGCGATCACCGCCAGCTCGTCGCGCAGCAGCGGCCGGGCGGACGCGGGCACCGGGCTCAGGAAGTCCGGCACCCAGCCCTGCCGGCGGGCCACCACGGCGAGGAACGTCTCGAGCCGGGCCGCTGCCAGCACCGGGCGCACCTGCGCGCGCCAGGAGGCGTACATCCAGAACTGGTCCGGTTTGGCCAGCGCCACGCTGCTGGCGATCACCTCGGCCATCGGCGAGTGGGCGAACCGGACGCCCGCGAGATCGGCGGGGGCGAATGCGAGCCGGATCATCCGACCATTCGAGCACGGTCGAACGGCTCGGGCCATCGCGAATCCGACCCTACGGTCGTGTCATGCGTTACGTGCACCTCGGCCGTACCGGTCTGCGGGTCAGTCGTCTCTGCCTCGGCACCATGAATTTCGCCTGGCAGATCGGCGAACCCGAGTCCCATGCCGTCCTCGACCGCGCGCTCGGCGCGGGCATCAACTTCGTCGACACCGCCAACATGTACGGCCGGGAGACCGGCGACGGGCTCAGCGAGCGCTTCATCGGGAGCTGGCTGGCCCAGTCCGGCGCGCGCGACAAGATCGTGCTCGCCACCAAGGTCTACGCGCCGATGAGCGACTGGCCCAACGACGGCGGCCTCTCCGCGCGGCACATCATCGCCTCCTGCGAGGCGTCGTTGCGCCGGCTGCGCACCGACTGGATCGACCTGCTGCAACTGCACCACATCCAGCGGGACACCCCGTGGGAGGAGATCTGGCAGGCGATGGAGACGCTCACCGGACAGGGCAAGATCCGGTACGCGGGTTCGTCGAACTTCGCCGGCTGGCATCTGGCCCGCGCCCAGGCCGCCGCCGACCGGCGCCACTATCTGGGGCTGGTCAGCGAGCAGCCCAAGTACAACCTGTTGACCCGGCACGTCGAGCTGGAGGTGCTGCCCGCCGCCCGGGAGCTGGGCATCGGCATCCTGCCGTACTCCCCGTTGCACTTCGGGGCGCTGTCCGGCGCGTTGCGCAAGCAGCGCGAGGGCAGCACCGGCCGCAGCGTCCTGCACGCGCCGGAACGGGTCGAGCCGCACCGCGCCGCGCTGGAGCAGTTCGAGAAGCTGTGCGCCGGCCTGGGCCAGGAGCCGACCACGGTCGCGCTGGCCTGGCTGCTGTCCCGGCCCGGGGTGACCGCGCCGGTGCTCGGCCCGCGCACGCCGCAGCAGCTGGACCTGCCGTTGCTGGCGCTGGACACCGAGCTTGCCGCGGAGACCCTGGATGAGCTGGACCGGATCTTCCCGCCCGTCGGCAACGGCGGTCCGGGCCCTGAGGCGTGGGCATGGTGACGGGGGTACGCCTCAGGGCCCGGTTTCCCTCACGAAAGCTGCCGGGGTGCCGATCACAGGGCTCGTGCAACCGGCGGAGTTCGACGACAGCACCGCGGAGTACTGGGCGCGGCAGATCCGGATCGGTGCCTCGGTCGCCGCCGGGGTGACCATGCTCGGCTGCGTACGGGTGGCCGTGGACTGGGTGCCGGACCGGCGCTGGCTGCTCGGTCCGGTGCTCGCCGCGGCGCTCGTGCAGCTCGTGGCCGCCCTCCTGCCGTGGGCCCGCCTCGTCCGCAGCGCCCGGGTCCGCAGCTGGCTGGTCCTCTGGTGGGCCGCCGAGCTGCCGCTGCTGTTCCTGTTCTCCCGGCTCGACCAGGACGGGCTGATGCTCTACCTGCCCGGGGTCGCCCTGATCC
>NZ_JBEZGQ010000540.1:0-5785 GCF_040650095.1 Actinoplanes sp. NPDC048791
CGGCCCGGACGCGCTCACCAAGGTGCTGCAGGCGCTGCCCGCCGACCTGCCGGTGCCGATCGTGGTCACCCAGCACATGCCGCCGGTCTTCACCCGGATGTTCGCCGAGCGCCTCGACCGCAGCACCTCGCTGCGGGTCGTCGAGGCGGGCGACGGCATGGAGCTCGCACCCGGCACCGTCTACATCGCTCCCGGCGACAAGCACCTGGTGCTGCAACGCCGGAGCACCGCGACGCTGACCCAGCTCAGTGGCGCGCCGCCGGAGAACTCGTGCCGTCCGGCGGTCGATGTGATGTTCCGTTCGGTGGCCGCGCTCTTCGGAGCCTCGGCGTTCGCCACGGTGCTGACCGGCATGGGATACGACGGACGGGGTGGTGCGAAGGTGCTGCGTGAGGCAGGTGCCGAAGTCCTGGCGCAGGACGAGGCCAGTTCCGTGGTCTGGGGCATGCCCGGTGCTGTGGTCGGGGCGGGGCTGGCGGACGAGATCCTGCCGCTGGACCGGATCGCGGCCGCACTGATCCAGCGGGTCCAGACCGGTCGCGTCGCGCGTCCGACGGCGGTGACCCGATGACCCTTTCGGCAGCCGATTTCTCGTTCGTCTCGGCCCTGGTCCGCCGGGAGGCAGCCATCGTGCTGGCCCCGGGCAAGGAGTATCTGGTCGAGGCGCGGCTGATCCCGGTGGCCCGGCAGGTGGGCGCGGCCAGTGTGGCCGAGTTCCTGGCCAACCTGCAGCGCCGGCCCAACCCGGCCGACCAGCGCCGGATCATCGACGCGCTGACCACCAACGAGACCTCGTGGTTCCGGGACCGGGAGCCGTTCTCCGCGCTGACCGACGTGGTGCTGCCCGAGCTGGTCCGCACCCGGGGGACGAACCGCAAGCTGCGGCTGTGGTCGGCGGCCAGCTCCAGCGGTCAGGAGGCGTACAGCCTCGCGATCACGTTGCAGGAGAACCTGCCGGCGGGGTGGTCGTACGAGATCATGGGCAGTGACATCTCCACCGAGATGATCAAGCGGGCCGAGGCCGCCGAGTACAGCCAGGTCGAGGTCAACCGGGGGCTGCCCGCGACCCAGCTGGTCCAGTACTTCGAGCGGGCCGGCGCGCACTGGCGGGTGACCCCGGGGCTGCGGCGCAACGTGTCGTTCAAGCTCATGAACCTCACCGCGCCGCTGCCGGCGTTGCCGCCGTTCGACGTGATCTTCCTGCGCAACGTGCTCATCTACTTCGACGTCGCGACGAAGAAGTCGGTGCTGCGCAACGTCGCCCGGCTGCTGCGTCCGGACGGCTGGCTGTTCCTCGGCGCTGCCGAGACCACGATCGGCATCGACGACAACTACGAACGGGTGGCGGCCGGCCGGACCTCTGCCTACCGAGTGCGGAGCGCGGTGCCGGCCGGTACCGCGAGGAAGGGGTGAGCTGCGGTGCGTGCCATGGTGATCGACGATTCCCGGGCGATGCGGATGATTCTCAAGCGCATCGTCGCCAAGCTGAACTTCGAGGCGGTCGAGGCCGGTGACGGCCAGGAGGCCCTCGATCTGCTGGCCACGATGACCGAGGTGCCGGAGCTGGCCCTCATCGACTGGAACATGCCCAACATGAACGGGCTCGAGTTCGTGACGAAGGTGCGCGCCGAACCCCGGTTGCGGGAGATGACGCTGGTCATGGTCACGACCGAGAGCGAGCAGAGCCAGATCGTCCGGGCCCTGGCCGCGGGCGCCCACGAATACGTGATCAAGCCCTTCACCGAGGGCGCGATGATCGAAAAACTGGCCCTGCTGGGCCTCGTTCCGACCGGAGCTAACTCATGAGCGAACCTGTGGTGACCGAGGGAGACCTCGCCGAGATGGTGGAGCAGGTGTGGGTGTCGTACCTCGATCCTGAGGGGGTCAGCCCGCTGGTGGTGCACGGCGACATGAAACAGCCGTCGGATGTGCACTCGACGGTCTCCATCACCGGCAACTGGCACGGCCACCTGGTCTACGCCTCGTCGCGGGACGCGGCCAAGAAGGCCGCCGCGGCGTTCCTGGCCATGGAGGCGGACGAGGTCGGCCAGGAGGACATCTCGGACGTGCTGGGCGAGCTCGCGAACATCGTCGGCGGCAACGTCAAGGCGATGCTGCCCGCCGGCTGCTTCCTCTCGCTGCCGACCGTGGTGCTGGCGCCCGACACTGCTTCGTACTACCCGGCGGCCGAGCGGATCAGCGGCCTCTACGGCGTCTGGGACGGCGAGCCGGTTTCCATCTCGATGTGGCAGAGCGTGAAGCAGGAGGCAAGCGCATGAAGATCCTGATCGCGGACGACAGCCGGGTGATGCGCCAGATCGTCACCCGGACCCTGCGGCAGGCCGGTTTCGGCGATCACGACCTGGTCGAGGCGGCCGACGGGCAGCAGGCCGTGGACATGGCGGTCGCCGAGAAGCCGGATCTGGTGATCTCGGACTGGAACATGCCGGAGATGACCGGCATCGAGGTGCTGCGGCAGCTGCGGGCGGCCGGCAACAACGTGAAGTTCGGTTTCGTGACCTCGGAGTGCACGCCCGAGATGATGCAGGCGGCGGAATCCGCCGGTTCGGCTTTCTTCATCGTCAAGCCGTTCACTGCGGAACGTTTTGACGAGGTCTTCTCTCCTATTTTGGGATGATATAGCTATGTCTGACACCTCGGTTATCCCCGTCGCCCTCACCGTTCGTAATCTCTTCGAGGACCTGCTCGGCCGCGACGTCAACGTCTCGCCGGGTGATCCCATGACCGCCGCGGACCTGCCCACCGCCGTGATCGCCGTCTACGCGGACACGTCGCAGCAGCTCTACGCGGTGCTCGGCATGCAGCTGTCGCTGGCGGCCAACGCGGGCGCCGCCCTGGGCCTGCTCCCGGCCGGCGCCGCGGAGGACAGCATCGAGGAGAAGAAGCTCTTCCCGAACCTGGCCGAGAACGTCTTCGAGCTGTGCAACGTGCTGACCAGCCTGCTCAACCGCGAGGGCGCCCCGCACGTGAAGCTCTACCAGGTGATCTACCCGGGCATGGACATCCCGAACGACGCCCGCGCGCACCTGCTGGCCCTGGGCAAGCGCCTGGACCTGACCGTCGAGGTGGCCCGCTACGGCAAGGGAAAGTTGTCGCTCTCGGTCGTCTAGGCAGCGGCGCGGGGATCCACTCGCTCGGCACTCACGAGCAGATCCCCGCGCCCGCAACGGTCAGTCCCTGACCTGGAGCATCTCGCCGGGTTGCCGGGCCAGGACCCGGAACTGCCCTACTTCGGTCTGTGGAACCGGATCGACGGGTTCGCGCTCGGGACATGCAGGCTTGGAGCGGCATGACCCGGCTGCGCGAGGTCTTCGCGGCGCTACGCCCGCGGCTGCGCGCCTTTCACGATGACTCCGGCGTCGAGCTTTTCGACCTGCCGGACGCGCCGCGCCCGGGCCGGCCGTGCCGGCACCCGTACGGTTCGCCCGGCCTCGACAGTGTGCTGTTCGGTCACGCCGACCGTTCCCGCATCGTGGCCGCCGAGCGGCGTCCGTACCTGGTGCCGGACGCCGCGCTGACGGTCGACGGAATGGTGCGGGGCCTGTGGAAGATCAGGGCCGGTGAAGGTGCCGACCTGTCACGGCTGGCCGGCGTCGACCCGGCCGTTCGTCTCGTACGGCTCTGACGCGATCCGCTGCGTCAGCGTCATCCCCGGTACGTACGCCAGCCCCCGGCCGGGGCGCAGCCGGCTCGCGGCCCGGCTCAGACCACGCCGGGCCGGGATCAGCCGTTGCGGAGCCGCGGTCCAGCCGTAGCGCAGCAGCTCGGCCGGGGCCGGACGGATCGTGCCGGACAGCTCGTATCCACTGGCCACGAGCCGGGAGCCCAGCGCCGCCTCGCACAGGGCGATCTCCTCCGGGTCGAGCCGGGTCTGCCAGCTCTGCACCCGCTGGGTGGTCACCGGTGCGTGGGTCAGCGCGTGCCAGGTCTTGAACGAGGGCACCGCCACCTGTGCCACCGCGGACGGCTCGGCCATCGCCGGGTGGTACTCCTCGCCCAGGTACGCGCACATCGCGGCGAGCCGGCCGTGCGGATCGGCCACCAGGTCCTCGTAGCGCACCTCGTGCCACTGCCGCGGTCCCAGGCGCCGGGCGGCCCGGCGGGCATCGTCGACGGCCCGGGCCCATGCCGCGACCGTCGCGTAGATGTCCTTGCGGTGCCAGGACATCTCCTTGAGCGAGGCCACGCAGTCCCGGCCGTCGCGGACGATGTTGATGAACTGCGCGTCCGGGAAGAGCCGCAGCAGGATGTCGATGTTGTGCAGGTAGGCCGGTCGCTTGTCGCCCCAGCGCGGTTTGCCGAAGCGGGCCGCGTACTGCTGGAAGACCGTGCCCAGCGCGGAGCCGAGCGTGCCCGGCCCGGCGGTGATCCGGTCCACCACGTCCTCGGCGTCGAGGCCGAGGTCGCAGAAGCGGGTCTCCTGGTGGTCGACGATCCGGCGGGCCAGGGCGCGCCGGTTGGCCGGCACCGACAGGTCGCCGAAGTCGCGGCGCTCGCGATAGACGCCGAGCACGAACCGGGTCTCGGGCGGGATCGCGATGCGGGGGTGGGCGTGCAGCATGAGCTGCAGCATCGTGGTGCCCGAGCGCGGGCAGCCGACGACGATGACCGGGCGGTCAGCGGGCACAGTTCACCTCCGGTGGGCAGTCGAGCACCGGAGGTAACATATGCTAACAAAAGGGAATTGTTAACGAACTGTCAAGGCGTGTCGTGAATCCCCGCAGAGCCTGACGAATCGGGCGCCCCCGGGGTCGGCGTCGTGGGGGTGCCCGGCTCCTCCGTCCTGCCGTACCCGGCGGTGACGAAACGCAGGCCGGCGAGCAGGACCGCGGCGATCGGCACGGCGATGAGGAAGCGGATCAGCACCTGGCTGATGTCGACCTCGTCGGTGAGATAGCGGTACAGCGCCGGTGCGCTCATCAGCAGCGCGAACAGCAGGACGGAGGGACGGATCACGGACTACCTGCCCCGGGCGGGCCGCCGCGGGAGAGCGGCCATCGGCACCACGTCCGCGGCGATCCGGGCGCACAGCATCGCGGCCCAGGCGTGCGGAGTGGCGGGCTTGCCGTCCAGCGAGACGATCGGCAGGTCCAGGCCCAGCACGGTGGCCGGGTCCGAGGTGATGTCGACGCTGTGCACGACCAGCGCCTCCACCTCACCGAGCGTCCGCAGGTGCCGGGCCGTGTCGGCGGTCTTGCGGGTCGCGTCCACGACCGCCCACACCGCCGTGGCGCCCAGCGCGTCGCACATGTCGCTGACCCAGATCGGGTCCGTCCCGCCGACCGGTGCGTCGACCACCACGATCCAGGCGTGGTCGGCGCTCTGCAGCCGCTCCGCCTTGCCCGCGGCGGCCGGCGGGTCACCGAGCACCCGCGAGGAGTGCATGCCGGTGCCGGCCGCGGTGGGCCCGCCCAGCATCAGGTGCGCCTGGTCGATCCCGGCCTGCTCGCAGAGCTTGCGGCCGATCGGCAGGGCGTGGTCCAGATCCCCGCAGAGCACCAGGATCTCGCCGGGTGCGTCCGGCACGGGCGGTGCGCCGGGCCGCGACGCCAGCACGCTGAGCACCCCGGCGTACGTGTCCCCGCCGACGATCTGCGCCGCCATCTCCTCCGGCATACCGACCTTCATCAGGTTCAGCTGCACCGGATCGCCCTGGAACTGCCGCAGCACCGCCGGCGGCTGAGCCGTCGTCGTCGCGTGCAGAGTCGGCGCCGGTGCGGTCGCCGGCACCCCCAGCCCGAGCCCGGCCAGCGTCTCGGCCAGC
>NZ_JBEZGQ010000541.1:0-5774 GCF_040650095.1 Actinoplanes sp. NPDC048791
ACCACCGCCTCGCGGGCCCCGCCCGGCCGGGCCTCGTCGATGAGCTCGGTCTGCAACCGCAGGAAGGCCTCCGCCGCCCGCAGCCAGGCCCGGGCGAGCAGCGTGTTGAGCGAGCCGAACGCGTGGTAGATGGTGCCGTTGGGCACGTCCGCCGCGGTGGCCAGGCCGCGCACCGTGACACCGCCGGCGCCCAGCTCGGCGGCGAGGCGTTCGGCGGTGTCGAGCAGGTGGTCCAGGTCGTGGACGCGACGGCGGGGCACCCGACAGTTATATCAGAGCAACCGCTCCAATAAGTCAGCCGTGGGTGACGTCGAGCGGTTCGGCGTCGCGCGGCACGACGATCAGCGTCACGACGGCCAGGACCGCTGCCAGGGCGGCCAGCACCGCGAGCGCGGGTCGCAGTCCGCCCGCCGCCGCGCCGATGCCCGCGATCAGCAGCGGGCAGAGGAACTCGCCGATGAACAGGGCGCCGGTCCACAACCCGGTGCCCCGGCCGCGCTGCTCGAAGCTCAGCCGGTTGATCGCCCAGGTCAGCAGCGTGGGCAGCAGCAGGCCGGTGCCGGCCCCAGTCAGCACGGCGCCGAGGGTGATCAGTGCGACCGAACCGGTGGCCGCGACGACCAGCAGCCCGGCGGCGGAGACCGCGAAAGCGACCGGCAGCAGCCGCCGCGGGCTCTGCCCGGACAGCCGGGCGAAGGCCAGCGAGCCGGCCGCGGTCGCCACGGACATCAGCGCGCTGAGCGCCCCGATGGTGGCGGTGGAGGCGACGCCGGCATCGTCGAGCACGAAGGACAGTTGCACGATCAGGGCGTAGAAGATGATCCCGCCGACCAGCGTGACCAGGCACGGCACGAGCAGGTCGCGCCACGGCACGCCGGGCAGCCGCCGGCCCCGGGTGGCCGCGCCCACCGGTGCCCGCTCGGGCTGCCACAGCATCCGGGCCATCGGGTACGCGAGCAGCACGGCGACCAGGTACAGCCAGAACGGGGTACGCCAGCCCGCCGCCCCGAGCGCACCGCCGACGCCCAGGAACACCGCAGCGGACACCGACGCCATCAGCGTTTGCAGGCCGAGGTACCGGCTGCGGCGCGAGCCGGACCAGTAGTCGGCGATCAGGGTGGTGCAGCACGTCATGATCGCCGCTTCGCAGAGTCCGACGAGGACCCGGCTGCCGATGATGGCGCCCAGCGACTCCAGGTACAGCGGGGCCGTCCCGAAGACCGAGTAGAGGACCATCGCGACGATGAGCAGCCGCTTGCGGTCGACCGCGTCGACCACGAAGCCGGCGAAGGGCGCGGCGAGACCGATGAACAGAGCCGGCACGGTCAGCACCACCGGCACCAGCACCTCGGAGCCCGCGACCCCGGCGAAGTGGTCGGTCATCTGCGGCAGCACGGGCGCGATGAGCACGGCGCCCAGCACCGACAGGCAGCTCCCCGCGAGCAGCAGGGCGAGCTGGGCCGGACCGGCCCGGCGGGGGCCGGTCTGCGGGGTGCCCGCCCCCGTCGGCGCGGGCAGGATGGTCTCGGACATGCGGGTGCCTCTCCCTGTGACGACGACGGCGGATGTGCCGCGGGTCACATCCAGTGCGCTGACTATGGGTGAGCAGCCGTCACCGGGGGAAGAGCGAACCGTGGATGGCGGCCATCAGCCCCGTGGATGGTCCGGGGCGCCGGCCGCGAGCAGCCGGCCCGCCTCGGCGAGCACCTCGCGCAGCCAGGCGTGGGCCGGGTCGGCGCGGTACATCGGGTGCCACCAGAACGCCTCGGCCAGCGGCACCACCTCGAACGGGCAGGGCAGGATGCGCACGGCGGCGAGCCCGGCGATGCGCCGGGCCAAATGCTCCTGCAGCAGCGCGACCCGGTCGGTGCCGGCGACCAGGAACGGCATCGGCAGGAAGCCGTCGACGACGACCGCCACCCGCGGCTCGACGCCGATCATGCGCAGCTGCTGGGCCGCCGGCGCGAACGCGGTCGGCAGGTTGTAGAGCACCACCCAGGGCAGCTCGCCGAGCTGGGCCAGGGTCAGCCCGGCCCCGACGGCGTCGTTGTCCCGGGACACGATGCAGACCCAGCGGTCCTCGTACAGGTCGGTGAACGGGGTGTCGGCCAGGAAGCCGTGCGGCAGGACGATGCCGTCCACCGCGCGCAGCGTGTCGACCGCGTGGTCCACCGCGTACGGGGAGGTCTGCTGCAACCGCAGCCGGACGCCGGGCGCCCGCTCGGCCAGCAGCCGGGTCACGATAGGGCCCAGCACCGCCGCGGCGTAGTCCGACGTGACGATGGTGAACTCGCGCTCGACGGCGGAGGGGTCGAACTCGGCGCTGACGTCGAAGACCCGCCGGATGCCCGCCAGCGCCGGGGCGGTACGGGAGACGAGCTGGGTGGCCAGCGGGGTGAGCTCGTACCGGTTGCCGACCCGGTGCAGCAGGTCGTCACCGAAGTGCCGGCGCAGGCGGGCCAGGGCAGCACTGACCGCGGGCTGGCTCGAGCCCAGATGCTCGGCCGCCCGGGTCACGTTCCGCTCGCGCAGCAGCACGTCCAGGGTGACCAGCAGATTCAGGTCCAGATTGACCAGCACACGGTCGACGGCCATCGGGTCACCATAAACGCGGTGGATGGCGGGCAT
Organism: Actinoplanes sp. NPDC048791; assembly: GCF_040650095.1. Taxonomy (NCBI): domain Bacteria; kingdom Bacillati; phylum Actinomycetota; class Actinomycetes; order Micromonosporales; family Micromonosporaceae; genus Actinoplanes; species Actinoplanes sp. NPDC048791. The sequence goes on from NZ_JBEZGQ010000541.1 coordinate 2,629, forward strand.
CAACGAATCGGTCTTCCTGATATCCCGACGGGCCGCGACAGTGGTGTGAGTCACAAGCCGCGAAACCCGGGAGAAACCGCCATGGCCGCAGTCCGCAACGTGCTCGTCGTAGGCGGCGGTGCCGCCGGTACGGCGATCGCCATCCTGCTCGCCGAGGGCGGAGTCTCGGTCGACCTGATCGACGCCAAGCCGGCCGCCGACACCGCCGGCTCCGGCATCACGTTGCAGGGCAACGCCTTGCGGGTGCTGCGCCGGCTCGGTGTGTGGGCGGACGTGTCGGCCCACGGCTACTCGTTCGACACTCTCGGGCTGCGCGCCCCGGACCCGCACGGCTCGCTGATCGCCGAGCTGGACGACATCCGTACCGGTGGCCCCGACCTGCCCGCCACCACCGGCATGTACCGGCCGGAGCTGGCCCGGATCCTGCTCGACCGGGCGGCGGCGGTGGGTGCCAAGATCCGGTTCGGGACCACCTGCACGACGTTCACCCAGGACGCGGACGGCGTCGACGTGACCTTCGCCGACGGCGGCACCGCCCGCTACGACCTGGTGGTGGGCGCCGACGGGATCCGCTCGCAGACGCGCCGCATGCTCGGCATCGACCTGACGACCACGCCGACCGGCATGGGCATCTGGCGGGCGTTCACCCCGCGGCCGGCGAGCGTGACGCGCACCGACCTCTACTACGGCGGCCCCTGCTACATCGCCGGCTACTGCCCCACCGGGCCGGCTTCGCTGTACGCGTACCTGGTCGAGGACGCCCGCGATCGCAGTGAGCTCAGCCCGCCGGAGTCGCTGGCGGTGATGCGGGAGCTGTCGCAGGCCTACCACGGGCCGTGGGACGAGATCCGCGAGCACCGGACCCCCCCCCCCCCAGGGTACGAAACCTTGGTGTACACCCACGTGCTGAGCGCGCCGTGGCACCGCGGCCGGGTGGTGCTCATCGGCGACGCCGCCCACGCCTGCCCGCCCACCCTGGCCCAGGGCGCCGCCCAGGCCCTCGAGGACGCCGAGGTGCTCGCCGAGCTGCTGCTGGCCGCCGACGCACCGACCGACGCGATGTGGCAGGCCTTCACCGACCGGCGGGTCCCGCGCGCCACCGCCGTCGTCGACGCCTCGCTGCAGCTGAGCCGGTGGCTGCTGGACCGGGAACGCGGCGACGTCCCCGGCCTGATGGCCCGCATCTCCCACCTCGTCAGCGCACCGGCGTGAACCCGAAGGAGCCTGCCATGGACGAACGACTCATCACCCACCTCCGGCACGTCGACCTGGCCGTGCCCGACTACGACCGCCAGCTCGACTTCTACACCGGCACCTGGGGCCTGAGCCCGCAGACCACCGACGACGGCATCGCGTTCCTGGCCGCCGAGGGCTCCCCCGAGCAGTATTCGGTGCGGCTGCGCCGGGCGGCCGAGAAGCGCCTGGACCTGATCGCCTTCGGCGCCGCCTCGGACGCCGACGTCGACGCCCTCGCCGAACGGCTCGGTCGGGCCGGGGTCACCCTCGTGCAGGAGCCGGACAAGCTGCGCACGCCCGGCGGCGGCTACGGCTTCCGCTTCTTCGACGTGGACGGCCGTACGGTCGAGGTCTCCTGCGACGTCGAGGTCCGCCGGCACCGCCGGGTCGAGGCCGGCGAGTCCATCCCGGTCAAGCTCTCGCACGTGGTGATCAACTCGCCCGATCCGGAGGCGACCGTCGCGTTCTACCAGCGGCACCTGGGCTTCGCGCTCTCCGACACCCTGCACTCGCCGCACCTGGGCGAGGTCATGTGGTTCCTGCGCACCAACCGCTACCACCACAGCCTGGCCGTGGCGCGCGGCCCGCACACGTCACTGCACCACGCGTCGTTCGAGCTGCGCGGCATCGACGAGTACATGCGCGGCACCGGCCGGCTGCTGCGCGCGGGCGTGGAGAAGGTCTGGGGGCCGGGCCGGCACATGGCGGGCAACAACACCTTCAGCTACTTCCTCGACCCGCACGGCAACACCGTCGAGTACACCACCGAGCTGGAACGACTCGACGAGGACACCTGGCACCCGCACCTCTACGACTTCTCCGACCCGATGGTCAGCGACCAGTGGGGCACGGCCAACCCGATGAGCGAGTTCGTCGCCCGGCAGTCGTTCAACGACCCCGACCGCGGCGTCTTCGTCGCTCCCCCGGTCTGATGCGGCTCGCGACCTTCCGGTACGCCGGTGAGCAGCGCACCGGCGTCGTGGCCGGCGACCGGGTCCACCCGTTCGCCCCGGACCTGTCCATGCGGGACATCGTCGGACAGGGGCTGGAAGCGGTTCTCGCCCTCGGCCACGCAGCCGTCGGCGCCTCGGCCGGCATCCCGCTCGACCAGGTACGGCTGCTGGCGCCCCTGACCCCGGCCAGCCTGCGCGACTTCGTCGCCTTCGAGGAGCACGTCGAGGGCGTACGGCGCAGCGTGGACGGGACCGGCGGCGTCCCCGAGGCCTGGTACGACGCCCCGACCTTCTACTTCACCAACCCGCACACGATCATCGGCCCCGACGACGACGTACCGTTCCCGGCCGCCTCGACGGCCCGCGACTTCGAGCTCGAAGTGGCGGTCGTACTGGGCGGCGGCGGCACGGACCTGACCGTCGAGCAGGCGGCGGACACCATCTTCGGCTACACCATCTTCAACGACTGGTCGGCCCGCGACCTGCAGAGCCGCGAGATGCGGGTCAACCTGGGACCGGCCAAGGGCAAGGACTTCGCCGGCACCCTCGGCCCGTGGATCGTCACCGCGGACGAGCTGGAACCGTACCGGGACAGCTGGGGCTTCCTCGCGCTCTGGTGCACCGCGACGGTCAACGGCGTCCAGGTGGGCCGCGATCTGCTGGCCAACATGGGCTGGACCTTCGAGACGATGATCGCCTACGCCTCCCGCGACAGCCGGGTGGTCGCCGGCGACGTGCTGGGCTCCGGCACCGTGGGCAACGGCGGCTGCCTGGCCGAGCTGTGGGGCCGCCGCGGGGAGCGGACACCGCCGCCGCTGCGCGACGGTGACGTGGTCACGCTGACCGTGGACGGAATCGGCAGCCTGGTCAACCGGGTCGCCATGGGGAGACCGCGGTGCGGGACGCGCTGCCGACAGCGCTGGAGGACGACGAGGAGACCATCTACGGCGACGATCC
>NZ_JBEZGQ010000542.1:0-5770 GCF_040650095.1 Actinoplanes sp. NPDC048791
ATCCCCCGCCCCCAAGCCCTGTTGTGGTCCGGCTTCGCTGCGGTCCTTATGGCCCTGGGTGGCTGCCCTCGCCGGGATGCTCGGCGTGCCTGGTCGGCTTCGTCGCGGTCGGCTTACCGGCCCCGGGTGATCAGTGCTCAGCTTGCTTCTGCTCGGCGGGCTTTTCGCCGGGTAGGCCACCTGGCATGGCTGCCTTTGTTCCCTGGCTTTCTGTAGCTGAGGCTTCGCCTTCGCGTGGTCTTGTACTTCGCGTGGCCTTCCGCTTCGCGACCTTCGCTAGTGAGCCTTCCCGCTTGGCGCGGCTGCTGGTCTGCACGACGGTCCGCCTTTGCGCTATCCGCTTCGCGCGGCCTTGTGCTTGCGCGGCCTTGTGCTTGCGCGGCCTTGTGCTTGCGCGGCCTGCTCGCGTCGAGTGGCCTCCCGCCTTGCGGGGCTGACTGTCAAGGCGGTTCAACCGGCGCGCCTTCTGCTTTGGCGGGGCCTTGCGCTGCTCGGCCCTTAGCCTCGCCGGACCTGCTGCCTCGCGCGGCTGTTTGGCTGCACGACAGGCCGTCATGGGTAGCCTCCGCGTGGGCGGTCAGCTCGCGTCGAGCGGCCTCCCGCCTTGCTCTGCTGCTTGTCCACGCGACGGTTCAGCTTGTGCGACCTTCTGCTTAGTGGGTCCTTCCGCTTTGCGGGCGTTTCGTCTCGTCGGACCCTTCGCCTCACGCGGCTGCTTGTGTGCACGACTGGCCGCCCTTGGGCGGCTTCCGCCTTGGGCGGCCTGCCCGCATCGAGTCGCCCCGCCTGCTCGGCTGCTTGTCCACGCGACAGTTCACCTCGCGCGCCCCTTGCGCTTCGCGTGGCTTTCCGCTTCGCGTGGCTTTCCGCTTCGCGTGGCTTTCCGCTTCGCGTGGCTTTCCGCTTCGCGTGGCTTTCCGCTTCGCGTGGCTTTCCGCTTCGCGCGGCCTTCTGCTTCGCCAGGCCTGCCGCCTCGCCAGGCCTGCCGCCTCGCCAGGCCTTCCGCCTCGCGCGGCTGCTTGTATGCACGACAGGCTGCCTTGTGCCCCGTCCCGCCTCGCCGACTTCCGCCCGCGGGACCCTTGTCTGTACGACGGTCCGATTTGCGCAGTCATTTCACCCAGGCGCGCACCTGCGGGGTTGGTCTGGGTGGCGGGGCTGGGCGGGTGTTTCAGAGTTGTTTGCGGTAGAGGAGGAAGACGCGTTCTACTCGGGCGGCTACTGCTTTTGCGTAGAACGGGAGGGGGCCGACCCAGCCGATCTGGGCTTGGGTGTGGCCGGCGGCTCGTTGGTCGGCGAGGCAGCGGCGGAGCAGCAACGCGCCGATTCCTGAGCCGCGGGCCGCCGGTGCGGTGCCCATCGGGCCGAACCAGGACGGGCGGGACGAGCCGTAGGCGGCGAAGCCCAGGATTGCCCCGTCCTTGGCCAGCGCCAGGTGGCAGCCGGCCTGGTCACGGCCTACCGAGTGGGTGATTTCGCCGGCCCAGCCTTCGCCGAAGTTGGCCAGGGTGAAGCGGACCACGGCCGGGACGTCCTCCGCACCCGCCCGGCGGATGATGATGCCTTCGCCGGCCAGCCGGGCCTCGTCCTCGGCCGTTGCGCCCGGTGCGGCTCCGGAGGCTTCCGTTGTCAGGTCCACGGTCATGTTCCAGGCGGGCTGGTCCTGTTCGAAGCCGAAGGCCATCGCCGCGCAGATTGCTGGGGTGTAGCGCACGTCGATGCCCGGCCAGGCGTAGTACGGGGCGTTGCCGGCGATCACCACGTCGCCCGCGCCGAGGCCGGCCAAGGCGCCCTCGATGCGGGACACCAGGGCCCGGGCCACGCCGCGGCGGCGTTCCGCCGGGTCCACGGCGATCAGGTCGACGTGGCCGATCGAGCGGTCCCGGTGCGACACCGAGCCCAGCACCACCCCGATCACCCGGCCGCCGGTCACCGACACCGGCTCCCCGGAAAGAGCGGCGGCGCTCGCGCCGGCTGAGCGCAGGGCGATGAAGCCGGTGATTCTGCGGGGAGTGGCCGACCAGCCGTCAGTGCCGGTGGTCTCGCGCAGGCGCAGCACGATCTCCGCGGCCTCGGCGGCGTCCTCGGGCAGGTCCAGGGCGCTCCGGCAGAGCGCCACCACGGCGGGTACGTCGTCGTCGGTCAGTTCGGAGATCCAGAACTCGCTGTCCACAACCGCCGAACCTACCCAACGACCGCCTCCCGCTCCGGCGTGGTCGGCTCGATGAGGTCCCGGCGGCCGCGTACGGGGGAGAACACCAGCGCGAGTGGCGCGGCCACCGAGGCCACCGCGACGATCAGCAAGGTGGCCCGGGCACCGAGGGGCCCGGCCAGCGCACCCGCCACCAGCCCGCCGACCGGGATGGCGCCCCAGGAGACGAACCGGACCGTCGCCATCACCCGGGACAGCAGCTCCGGCGGGCTGGCGATCTGCCGGTAAGTGCGGGTGGTCACGCTGAAGACGCACCCCGTGGCGGCGAAGATGAGCACGCCCGCGGTGAAGCCGAGGTACGCCACCCAGCCGGTGCCGGCGGGGATGACGAAGGCGGCAGCGGCCTCCACGAAGCCCAGAATGATCAGTCCTCGCGCGGTGCCGAGCGCGTTGGTGGCCCGGGTGGTCAGCGCCGCGCCGATCAGGGTCCCCACGCCGTCGACGGCGAGCAGCAGGCCGACGACGCCGGCCGGGGCGTGCAGTTCGCGGACCAGGTAGAGCGGGAAGAGCGCGAGGTAGGCGCCGTTGACGAAGTTCGACGCGGTGGCCGACCACATGGCCGGGCCCATCATCGGGTGCCTCGTCACGTACGCCCAGCCCTCGCGGATCATCGCGCCCATCGGGGTGGGCCGGTCCGGGCGGTGCCCCCGCCGGGCCGGCAGGGTGCGCAGCAGCGCCGCCGACACGAGATAGCTGATCGCGTCGATCAGCAGCGTCGGGACCGCGCCGAGGAACTGCACCGCGAGGCCGCCGAGCGACGGCCCGGCCAGCTGGGTCGTGGCGTGGGTGCCGGAGGTGAGGCTGTTGCGCGACTGGAGCTGGTCCCGGCTGACGATCTCGGGCAGGAACGTGGTGTTGGCGACGAAGAAGACGACGTGCGCGAAGCTGAGGACCAGGGCGACGACGACCAGCTGAGCGACGCTGAGCACGCCCAGCCACCAGGCCACCGGGATGGAGGCGACGGCGAGGGCGCGGACCAGATCGGCAGCGACCTGGGTGCCGCGCAGCGGGAGGCGCTGCACGATGACCCCGGCGGGCAGCCCGATCACCAGCCACGCCACATAACCGGCCGCGGCGATCAGGCCCATCTCGAACGGGGTCGCGTCGAGGACCGCGAGCGCGGTCAGCGGCAGGGCCACCCCGCCGACGGCCGAGCCCAGATCACTGCTGGTGCCGGCCGTCCACCACCGCCAGAACACGCTCACGGTCCCCGCCCCCGTTCGAGTAAGTTCCAATCTGGAACGGACTATAGTGGAGCGCGTGCGCAGGGTCGAACTCGTTGATGCCGACTGCGGCATCGAGCAGGCCCTCGGCGTGCTCACCGACTGGTGGACGTTTCTGGTGGTTCGCGACATCGCGGGCGGCGTGACCAGGTTCGAGGCGTTGCAGCGCTCGCTGGGGGTCAGCCGGCGGGCCCTGACCGAACGCCTGGCCGCGCTGGTCGAGCACGGAGTGCTGCGCCGGGAGCCGTATTCCGAGCACCCACCCCGCCACGACTACCTGCTCACCCCCAAGGGCGAGGGCCTGCTGCCGGTACTGATCGCCCTCCAGGAATGGGGCGACCGGCACGTGCTCGGCGACGGCTCACTCACCGCGACGGCGGCGCCGACCTCGGCGGAAGCAAGCCGCGTGCACGGCCTGATCGGCCGGCGGATCCCGGCACTGCGCCTGGAGACCTGGACGGTCCTCTACTTCTTCCCGGGCGCCTTCGCGCCGGACACCCCCGGCTATCCGCCCGGCTGGGGCGAGATCCCGGGCGCGGCGGGCTGCACCCTCGAGTCCATGACGTACGCGGCCAGAGCGGCCGACTTCACCGCGGCGGGAGCCGAGATCCGTGGCATCAGCACCCAGCGCCCGGACCAGCTGGAAGCCTTCGCCACCCACGCGCAGCTGCCGTTCCCGCTGCTGTCGGACCAGGATGTCAAGCTGGCCGCGAGTCTGCGCCTGCCCACCTTCCGGGCCGCGGGGGAGGACCGCTTCAAGCGCCTGACCCTGCTGGCCGACCCGACGGCGACGATCCGCACGGTCCAGTTCCCGATCACCGACCCGGCCGCCTCGGTTACCGAGATGCTCAGCGCGGTCCGGGCCCGCAGTTGACCTTGCGAGCACGCAGCTCGCGATCGGCGGGAGCGACGGTCAGTTATCCGCACGGACCTACGACCGGAAGTCTTTGATCGTCCGCATTTGATCTTGCCAATCTCTTTTCACTCGCCGGGGGGACACCCGGCAGCGCTACCGTGGGGGTTGTGCGCTCTCCTTCCGTCTCCCGCTATGCCGCCGGGCGGCTCTCGCCCATCCGCCGCACCGCCGACCTGCGGCGGTTGCGGGACGAGCAGTTCGATGTGCTGGTCATCGGCGGTGGGGTCACCGGCGCCGGCGCGGCCCTGGACGCTGCCTCGCGCGGCCTGAAGGTCGCCCTCGTCGAGGCCCGTGACCTGGCCGCCGGCACCTCCAGCCGGTCCAGCAAGCTCATCCACGGCGGCCTGCGTTATCTGGAGCAGCTCGAGTTGCACCTGGTGCACGAGGCGCTCACCGAGCGGGGGCTGCTGACCAGCCGGCTCGCCCCGCACCTGGTGCGGCCCGTGCCGATCCTGGTGCCGCTGCCGGCCGCCTCGCCGCCGGCCCGGGTCTGGCAGCGGGCCTACTACGGCCTCGGGGTCGCCGCCTACGACGTCTTCGCCGGGGTCTTCGGCAGCGGGCGCGGCATGCCCCTGCACCGGCACCTGACCCGCGACGGCGCCCGGCACCTCTTCCCCAGCCTGCGCGCCGACAAGATCACCGGGGCGATCCGGTACTTCGACGGGCAGGTCGACGACGCCCGCCTGGTGGTCAACCTGGCCCGCACCGCCGCCAGCCTCGGCGCCGCCGTGGTCACCAGCGCCCGGGTCACCGGGTTCCTGCGCGAGGCGCGCGAGGTGGTCGGGGTCAAGGTGCGGGATCTGGAGTCGCCCGACTCGCCGGAGTTCGAGGTGCGGGCCCGCACCGTTGTCGCCGCCACCGGGGTGTGGAGCGACGACATGTCCCGGATGCTGCGCGACGTCGGCGTCCGGCCCGGTCTGCGGGTGCGCGCTTCCAAGGGCGTGCACCTGGTCGTGCCGCGGTCGGCCATCACCGGCGAGGCCGGGCTGATCCTGCGCACGCCGACCTCGGTGCTGTTCGTCATCCCGTGGGGCGGGCACTGGATCATCGGGACCACCGACACCGACTGGGAGCTGGACCGTTCGCACCCGGCCGCGTCCGCCCGGGACATCCGCTACCTGCTCGACCAGGTCAACACCGTGCTGGACCGGCCGCTCACCGCCGACGACATCGAGGGCGTCTACGCCGGGCTGCGGCCACTGCTCTCCGGCGAGGCCGACTCCACCTCGAAGCTGTCCCGCGAGCATGCCGTGGTCGAGCCGATGCTGGGGCTGCTGCTGGTGGCCGGCGGCAAATACACCACATACCGGGTTATGGCCGCCGACGTCATCGACCGGGCCGTGCGCCGGCTCGGCGGTTCCGCGCAGCCCTCGCGGACCGATCAGCTGCGGCTGGTGCGCGGCGGCGGCGTGGGCGCCG
>NZ_JBEZGQ010000543.1:0-5765 GCF_040650095.1 Actinoplanes sp. NPDC048791
CCCGGCCAAGCAGGCACCGGCGCCGGCCCCCGCGGCCGGCGCCAAGGTCACCACGCTGCGCGGGGTCGCGGCCCGGATCGTGCAGAACATGGACGCCTCGCTGGAGGTGCCCACCGCGACCTCGGTGCGCGCCGTCCCGGCCAAGCTCCTGGTCGACAACCGCATCGTGATCAACAACCACCTGGCCCGGGGCCGCGGTGGCAAGGTCAGCTTCACCCACCTCATCGGCTGGGCGCTGGTCCGCTCGGTCATGGCGCACCCGGAGATGAACAACTCCTTCGCCGAGGTGGACGGCAAGCCGGCCATGGTCCAGCCCGAGCACATCAACCTGGGCATCGCCATCGACCTCGCCAAGAAGGACGGCACCCGTACGCTGGTCGTGCCGTCCATCAAGAACTGCGAGACGATGGACTTCCGCAAGTTCTGGCAGGCGTACGAGGACGTGGTCCGCCGGGCCCGCCGCAACGAGCTGACCATGGACGACTACTCCGGCACCACGATCTCGCTGACCAACCCCGGCGGCATCGGCACCGTGCACTCCATCCCCCGGCTGATGGCCGGGCAGAGCGCCATCATCGGCGTCGGCGCGATGGAGTATCCGGCGCCGTACTCCGGCATGTCCGACGAGACGCTCACCGAGCACGGCGTCAGCAAGGTCACCACGCTGACCAGCACCTACGACCACCGGGTCATCCAGGGTGCGCAGTCCGGCGAGTTCCTCAAGGCGATCCACGAGTTCCTGCTCGGCGAGCACGCCTTCTACGACGACATCTTCACCTCGCTGCGGATCCCGTACGAGCCGGTGCGCTGGGTGCGCGACGTGGCCCGGACCTCCGAGGGGCAGATCGACAAGGCCGCGCGGGTGGTCGAGCTGATCCACGCGTACCGGGTGCGCGGTCACCTGATGGCCGACACCGACCCGCTCGAGTTCGAGATCCGCCGGCACCCCGACCTGGACGTGCTCCAGCACGGGCTGACCCTGTGGGACCTGGACCGGACCTTCCCGGTCGGCGGCTTCGCCGGCAAGCAGAAGATGAAGCTGCGCGACGTGCTCGGCGTCCTGCGCGACACCTACTGCCGCCGGGTCGGCATCGAGTACATGCACATCCAGGGCCCGGAGGAGCGGCGCTGGATCCAGGACCGGATCGAGATCAAGTACACCAAGCCGTCGCCGGAGGAGCAGAAGCACGTCCTCAACCGGCTGAACGCGGCCGAGGCGTTCGAGACGTTCCTGCAGACCAAGTACGTCGGGCAGAAGCGCTTCTCGCTCGAGGGCGGCGAGTCGCTGATCCCGCTGCTGGACGAGGTGCTGCAGGCGTCCGCCGAGGGTGGCCTGGACGAGATGGTCATCGGCATGGCGCACCGCGGCCGGCTCAACGTGCTCGCGAACATCGTCGGCAAGCCGTACGGGAAGATCTTCAACGAGTTCGAGGGCCAGATGGACCCGAAGTCGGCCCACGGCTCCGGTGACGTCAAGTACCACCTGGGCCAGACGGGCAAGTACACGACGCCGGACGGCGAGAGCGCGACGACCGTCAGCGTGGTGGCCAACCCGTCGCACCTGGAGGCCGTGGACCCGGTGCTGGAAGGCATCGTCCGGGCCAAGCAGGACCGCCTCGACCTGGGCCTGCACGGCTACACGGTGCTGCCGGTCCTGATCCACGGCGACGCCGCGTTCGCCGGCCAGGGCGTGGTCGCCGAGACGCTCAACCTCTCCCAGCTGCGCGGGTACCGCACCGGCGGCACGGTGCACGTGGTCGTCAACAACCAGGTCGGCTTCACCACCGCCCCGGAGTACAGCCGCTCGTCGCTCTACTCGACCGACGTGGCCCGCATGATCCAGGCGCCGATCTTCCACGTGAACGGCGACGACCCCGAGGCCGTCGTCCGGGTGGCCCGGCTGGCGTTCGAGTACCGCCAGGCGTTCAACAAGGACGTCGTCATCGACCTGGTCTGCTACCGCCGCCGCGGGCACAACGAGGGCGACGACCCGTCGATGACCAACCCGCGGATGTACCAGATCATCGACACCAAGCGTTCGGTCCGCAAGCTCTACACCGAGGAGCTCATCGGCCGCGGTGACCTGACCGTGGACGACGCCCAGGAGCAGCTGCGCGACTACCAGGCGCAGCTGGAGAAGGTCTTCAAGGACACCCGGGACACCGCCGGCTCCCCGCCGCGGGCGCAGCGCTCGGCCACCGACGAGCCGGAGCCGCAGGTCGACACCGCGATCGACGCGGCCGGCGTGCAGGCGGTGGGCCAGGCCCACCTCGACCTGCCGGAGGGCTTCACCCCGCACAAGCGGGTCCAGCAGCTGCTGGACCGGCGGGCCAAGATGGCCACCGACGGCGGCATCGACTGGGGCATGGGCGAGCTGATCGCCTTCGGCTCGCTGCTGAGCCAGGGCGTCACCGTGCGCCTGGCCGGTCAGGACTCGCGCCGCGGCACGTTCACCTCCCGGCACGCCGCGATCGTCGACTCGAAGACGGGCAACGACTTCCTGCCGCTGTCCACGCTGGCGACCGGCAACGCCCGCTTCTTCGCCCACGACTCGCTGCTCAGCGAGTACGCGGCGATGGGCTTCGAGTACGGCTACTCGGTCGAGAACCCCGAGGCGCTGGTGCTCTGGGAGGCGCAGTTCGGTGACTTCGTCAACGGCGCCCAGTCGATCGTCGACGAGTTCATCTCGTCCGGCGAGGTCAAGTGGGGCCAGCAGTCGTCGCTGGTGCTGCTGCTCCCGCACGGCCAGGAGGGCCAGGGCCCGGACCACTCGTCCGGCCGCCCGGAGCGTTTCCTGCAGCTGTGCGCGCAGGACAACATGCGCGTGGCCAACCCGACCACCCCGGCGAACTACTTCCACCTGCTGCGCCGTCAGGCCCTGTCGCCCAAGCGCAAGCCGCTGATCGTCTTCTCGCCTAAGTCGCTGCTGCGGCACAAGCTGGCGGTGTCGTCGGTCGCCGACTTCACCAACGGCCGGTTCCAGCCGATCATCGCCGACGCCGGGATCAACGGCACGCCGCTGGACGCCGGCGCGGTCAAGCGGGTCCTGCTCTGCTCGGGCAAGGTCTACTACGACCTGTTCCAGGCCCGGGCCGAGCGCGGCAGCACCGACACGGCGATCATCCGGATGGAGCAGATCTACCCGCTGCCCGTCGAGGAGCTCAAGGCGGTCCTCAACCAGTACCCGAACGCGGAGGACTTCGCGTGGGTGCAGGAGGAGCCGGCCAACCAGGGCGCCTGGTCGTTCGTGGCGCTCAACCTGCTGGAGCACCTGGAAGGCGTACGCCTGCGCCGCATCTCGCGGCCCGCCGCGGCCGCCCCGGCGGTCGGCTCGGCGAAGCTGCACGACGCCGAGCAGTCGGCCCTGGTCGAGGCGGCCCTGCCCCGGCCGTGACGCACTGAGCAGTCGGGGGCGTTTCGCTGCGGCGGAACGCCCCCGCTTACTATCCGGACATGTACTTCACCGATCGTGGCATCGAGGAACTCGTCGAGCGGCGCGGCGAGGAGTCCGTGACCCTGGAATGGGTCGGCGACCAGCTGAAGAACTTCGTCGACGCCCACCCGGAGTTCGAGACGGCCATCGAGCGCTTCGCCACCTGGCTGGCCCGCGACGACGAGGACGACGACGAGTAGGACCTCAGCGTGAACGGCGGACCGGGCGGTCGATGTGCACTCGCACCCAGAAGTTCGACGTTCGTCTGGTGCGCCTTGTTCTGATCTTGGAAATCCGCGAGCGTCGCCGTGGTCACCACGCCGTTCGTGCGCAGGCGCTCGGCCTTGTCGGCCGCGGTCAGCTTGACGGCGATGCCCCCGACGGTCATGAGGAGCCCAAGGCCGAGCAGCACGGTCGTCCAGTCGTCCTCGTCGGGCGGTAGCGGCTTGGCCACCATGGTCTCCTGTCGTCGTGCGGAGCAGGCTAGGTTGAGGTGTGGTCGCGGTGGGCAGGGAGGCGGGCCGGCCGATCCGGCGGATCGAGGCGGATCCCGGCGCCGAGATCGACCGTGACGCCTGGTGGGCGCAGATCCCGGCGATCAGCGCCATCCTCGACCACGGCCTCAACCTCCCGGCCGGCGTGACCTTCGTGGTCGGCGAGAACGGCTCGGGCAAGTCGACCCTCATCGAGGCGCTGGCCGCCGTGCACGGGCTGAACCCGGAGGGCGGGTCGCGGTCGGCGCGGCACAGCACCCGGGCCACCGAGTCGGCGCTGGGGTCGGCGCTTCGGGTGATCCGCACGCCGGGCCGGATGGTGAACTCGTACTTCCTGCGGGCCGAGACGATGCACGGGCTGTACACGTACCTGGAGGGGCTGTCCGGCGGGCCGGACGCCGACCTGCACGAGCGCAGCCACGGCGAGGGCTTCCTGGAGCTGCTCGACCGCAAGTTCCACGGCTACGGCTTCTATCTGATGGACGAGCCGGAGGCACCGCTGTCGTTCACGTCCACGCTGGGCCTGCTGTCCCGACTGGACACGCTGCGCGCGGACGGCGCCCAGGTTGTCGTGGCGACCCATTCGCCGCTGCTGACCGCCCTGCCCGGGGCGACCATCCTCGAGCTGAGCGGGCAGGGCATCCGCAAGGTGACCTGGGACGAGCTGGAGATCGTGGTGCACTGGAAGCGTTTCCTGGACCGGCCCGAGGGTTATCTGCACGCCCTGTTCACCGGTACGCCTCCGCTTGGAGGGTGAACAGCTCGGCGTAGAGGCCGTCGCGGGCCATCAGCTCCTGGTGGCTGCCCGCTTCGGCGATCCGGCCGTCCGCCACGACCAGGATCAGGTCGGCCATCCGTACGGTGGAGAAGCGGTGCGAGACCAGGACCGTGATGCCCCCGGTGCGGCCGCCGACCTCGCGGGCCGAGCGCGCGTAGCGCTCGAAGAGGGCGTGCTCGGTCAGCGGGTCCAGCGCCGCGGTCGGCTCGTCCAGCAGCAGCAGGAGCGGCTCGTCACGCATCATCGCCCGGCTCAGCGCCACCCGCTGCCACTGGCCGCCGGACAGCTCCGCACCGTCCTCGTAGGACTTGCCGAGGTGCGAGTCCAGCCCGTTCGGGAGGCGGTCGACGACCACCTGCGCGTCCGCCCGGTGCACGGCCGCGGGCACTGCCCCGGGGTCGGCGATGCGGGGCAGATCGCCCACCCCGATGCTCTCCCGGGCCGGCGCGTCGAGCTTCACGAAATCCTGGAAGCCGGCCGCGATGCGATCCCGCCAGCCGGCCGGGTCGATCCGGCGCAGGTCCACGCCGTCGACGGTGATCGTGCCCGCGGTCGGGCGATAGAACCGGCACAACAGCTTGACCAGCGTGGACTTGCCGGCGCCGTTGTCGCCGACGACGGCCACGGTGGCACCGGCCGGGATGCGGACCGTCACGTCCCGCAGCACGTCCGTGTCGGTGCCGGGATAGCGGAACGCGACCCCGTCGAGCGCGATGCCGTCGCGCAGGGTGGCCGGCACCGGACGATCCGGCACGATCGGATCCGCCGAGCCGGCCGACTCCCGGCGCAGCCAGCGCACCCGGGCCAGCGCGCGGGCGTTGCGTTGCAGCGACCCCGCGACAGCGACCGCACCGGCCGCCTGGGCGTTGGTCTGCACGGCCAGCGTGATGACCAGGACGACGTCGCCGACGGACCGCTCCCCCGCGATCGCGGACCGGACCACGAGCACGACCGCGGCCACGTACCCGAAGGCGAAGATCAGCTGGCCGGCCAGCCGCAGGCCGAGACCGGCCAGCTCGGCGCGGCGCAGCGGGATCTCCTCCCGGCGGCGGGCCGCGGC
>NZ_JBEZGQ010000544.1:0-5763 GCF_040650095.1 Actinoplanes sp. NPDC048791
CAGGGCCAGGGGCCAGGGCCAGGGCCAGGGCCAGGGGCCGGGCCAGGGGCCGGGGCCAGGGCCAGGGCCGGGGGCCGGGCCGGCCACGCGAAATGGAGTGGCCGGGGCCGTGCCGAGCGGCCGATGATGAGCCGACATGAGCAACCTCACATCGATCGCCGCCCGGGTGGCCGCCGGCGCTACCGTCGAGTTCCGGCCGACCGGCTCGTCGATGGTGCCGCTGATCCGCAGCCGGCAGCTCGTCACGGTCGCGCCCGTCGATCCCGCGGAGGTTGTCGTCGGGGACATCGTGCTGGCCCGCGTGGCCGGCGCCGTCTATCTGCATCTCGTCTCCGCAGTCGATCCGGTCAAGGGCCGCGTGCAGATCAGCAACAACCGGGGCCGGATCAACGGATGGACCGGCTACGCCCGGGTCTACGGCATCTGCACAGCCGTCGACGGCCGGCCCCGGCCGGGAACCCGCCGGGCAGACGCCGGACGGACGCCGAACCGACCGTAGACGCCCGGCCCGGCGAAACAGCCGGACCCGACGACCGCACCCGGCCGAGAGGCCCTACTCCTCCTCCACGTCCGCGACGATCACCGTGACGTTGTCCGGCGCCCCGGCTTCCAACGTCCGCGCGATCAGCTCCGCCGCGCACACCTGCCGGTCCCCGTACGACCGCAGCGTGGTCGCGATCACCTCGTCCTCGACGTAGTCACTCAGCCCGTCGCTGCAGAGCAGGAACCTGTCCCCCACCCGCACCGGCACCATCCGCCCCGCCGGCCGGAACGGCCCACCCTGCACCGCCTGGGTCACCAGCGCCCGCTGCGGGTGCCGGCGCGCGTCGTCCGGGGTCAGCACCCCTTGATCCACCAGCGCCTGCACATAAGTGTCATCCCGCGTGATCTGCGTCAACTCGCCATCACGGCTCAGGTAGCACCGGGAGTCGCCCACGTTCAGGGCGGCCACCCGGTCGCCGGACAGCATGAGAGTTGTCACCGTGGTGCCCATGCCGTCGCGGGCGTCGTCGTCGGCGACTGCTTCCTCGATGCGCTTGTTGGCTGTTTCCAGCGCCGCGATCAGGTCCTGCAGGGGCTCCCCCGTGTCCGGTTTCGCGTCCACGTCGGCCAGGGCGGTGACCAGGATGTCGCTGGCCAGTTCTCCGGCCGGCAGGCCGCCCATGCCGTCCGCCACGACCAGCAACCGGTCGCCGACGAAGACCGCGTCCTCGTTGTTCGACCGGACCAGGCCCTGATCGGAGGCGGCGACCGCACGAAGCACGACACTCATGTCACAAGACTGCCAAAGGGCTGCGGCGGTGTCTGTAGTACGTAGTACGTAGTGTTGGGTGGTGATGCCGGTACCGATGGTGGGACGAACGGACGCGTTGGACGAGCTCCGGCGCGCCTGGGAGCGTGTCGGCGCCACCCGCAGGTGCGTGCCCGCCGTGATCACCGGGCTGCCCGGCACCGGCAAGAGCACCCTGGTCTCGGCCGCTTTGCAGCTCACGACCCCTCAGGTCATCCTGTCCGGCTCCGCTCGGCTGCATTCGCCCGCCCCCTACGACTGGCTCGCCGCCGTGCTGGCCGGGCTGGGGCCGCGCCCCGGGCTGCCGGTGCCGCCGGACGCTCTGGCCTGGCTTGCCCAGGATCCCGATGTCCCCCGGGAGCGGTACACGCCCGACGCGCTGCTGCGGCTGGCCGTCACCACCGTGCGGACGCTGGTGGGCGGTCGTCCCGCCGTACTCGTGGTCGAGGATCTGCACGCGCTGGACCCGGCCAGCCTTAACCTGATCGGTGAGCTCGCCGCCGCTGATCTTCCGGCCCTGCTGGTCGTGACCAGCCGGCCGCCCGAGGCGGCGGTCTCTCCGCTGCTCACGGCCCGGGTCCTGGCCCGGCTGTCCGGCGCCCCCGGCGCGGTGCGCCAGCATCTGGGTGCGCTGACCGCCGGGCAGGTGAGCCGCATCCTGGCCCACGTGTACGGGGCCAGCTGCCCGTCCCCGCAGGTCACCGAGGCGGTGTGGCGCCGCACCGGCGGTAACCCGTACCGGTTGAGTGAGCTGCTGGCCATGGCTGGTGGACCGGAGGCGCTGGCCGACGCGCCGCTGCCCGCCCACCTCCAGGAGCAGCCCGAGCTGACCGCGCGGGAGCGGGAGGTCATCGGCTGCCTGGCCGAGGGCATGTCCAACAAGCAGATCGCCCGCGCGCTGGGCATCTCGGTGCGCACGGTCACCGTGCACGTGTCGAATCTGCTGCGCAAGACCGGCGCCGCCTCGCGCACCGAGGCCGCGCTGTGGGCCGTTCAGCGTGACCTCAAGGCCACAGCAGCGTCTTGATCGAGCGGCGCTCGTCCATCGCCGCATAGGCCTCGGCCACCTTCTCCATCGGCAGCTCCAGGTCGAACACCGCACCGGCGTCCAGCGTGCCGGCCAGCACGTCGGCGAGCAGCTCCGGCAGGTACGGCCGCACCGGCGCGACGCCACCGGCCACCGCGATGTTGTCGGCGAACATCTTTTTGATCGGCAGCTCCGCCCCGCCCAGCGGCACCCCCACGTAGCCGATCCGGCCGCCGGGGCGCACCGACGCCATCGCCTGGGCCATCGACTCCTTGTTGCCGACGCATTCGAGCACGGCGTCCGCGCCCTGGTCGGCGAGCAGGTCACGCAGTGCCGCGGCGCCGTCGTCGCCGCGTTCGGAAATGACGTCGGAGGCGCCGAAGCCGGTCGCGACGTTCTGCCGGTCGGTGTACGACGAGAAGGCGATCACCCGGTCGGCCCCGAGGCGGACGGCCGCCCGGACCGCGCACAGGCCGACCGCGCCGTCGCCGACCACCGCGACCGTGCTGCCCGGGCCCACACCTGCGGAGACAGCGGCGTGGTGGCCGGTGACCAGGACGTCGGAGAGGGCCAGCAGGGCCGGAATCTGCTCGCGATCCGGATGCTCCGGCGTGGCGACCAGGGTGCCGTCGGCCAGCGGTACGCGCACGTACTGCCCCTGGCCGCCGTCGAGGGTGCGGCCGTCGCGGTCGGTGCCGCCGTACCACTGGGCCTGGACGCACGAGGTGGTGACGCCCTGCCGGCAGTGCACGCAGGTGCCGTCGCTGATCGAGAACGGGGAGATGACGAAGTCACCGGCCCGCAGGGTGGTCACGCCGGCGCCGATCTCCTCGACCACGCCGACGAACTCGTGGCCGATCGGGTGCGGGTCGGCCGGCGGCCGCGCACCCCGGAACGTCCACAGGTCGGAGCCGCAGACGCAGGCGGCGACCACCCGCACGATCGCGTCCGTGGGCAGCTGGATGGTCGGGTCCGGACGCTGCTCCCAGCGGATGTCGCGGGGCGCGTACCACATCGCGGCGTGCATTCCCCCGACCTTACCCGCGCCCGGGCCGGGTGATCATCCGCGCGGGATTCGCGGGGCGGCGCGACAAGCACAGGGCGCCTCGGTCACAATCGTCGGCGTGACGACCAGCATCCATCAGCGCATTGCCCAGGAGCTCGGGGTCCGCGAGGGACAGGTGACCGCGGCGGTCGACCTGCTGGACGGCGGAGCCACCGTGCCGTTCATCGCCCGTTACCGCAAGGAGGTCACCGGCACCCTCGACGACCAGCAGCTGCGCACGCTCGAGGAGCGGCTCGGCTATCTGCGGGAGCTCGAGGACCGTCGCGCGGCCGTGCTCGAGTCGATCCGCTCGCAGGGCAAGCTCGACGACGCCCTCGAGGCGCAGATCCTCGCCGCGGAGTCCAAGGCCCGGCTCGAGGACATCTACCTGCCGTTCAAGCCCAAGCGCCGGACCCGGGCCCAGATCGCCCGCGAGGCCGGCCTGGAGCCGCTGGCCGACCTGCTGCTCGGCGACGCGACCCGGGACCCCAAGGCGGAGGCGGCGGCCTACGTGGACGCTGACAAGGGCGTCGCGGACGTGACCGCGGCGCTCGACGGCGCTCGGGCGATCCTGATCGAGCGCTTCGCCGAGGACCCCGACCTCATCGGTGAGCTGCGTGAACGCATGTGGACCAAGGGCCGGCTGATCGCCAAGGTGCGCGAGGGCAAGGAGACCGAGGGCGCCAAGTTCGCGGACTACTTCGACTTCGCCGAGCCGTTCACCAAGCTGCCCTCGCACCGCATCCTCGCCATGTTCCGCGGCGAGAAGGAGGACGTGCTCGACCTGACCATGGAGCCCGAGGAGGGCGCCGAGGAGGGCGAGCGGTCCAGCTTCGAGGCGTCGGTGGCCGGCCGGTTCGGCATCACCGACCACGGCCGCCCCGGCGACCGCTGGCTGCTCGACACCGTGCGGTGGGCCTGGCGGACCAGGATCCTCATCCACCTGGGCGCGGACCTGCGGGTCCGGCTCTGGCAGGCGGCCGAGGACGAGGCGGTACGCGTCTTCGCGGCGAACCTGCGCGACCTGCTGCTGGCGGCCCCGGCCGGCAGCCGTACGACGATGGGTCTCGACCCCGGCTTCCGCACCGGCGTCAAGGTGGCCATCGTCGACTCGACCGGCAAGTGCGTGGCCACCTCGACGATCTACCCGCACGTCCCGCAGAACAAGTGGGACCAGTCGCTGCACACCCTGGCCACGCTGGCCAAAGAGCACAAGGTCGACCTGGTGGCGATCGGCAACGGCACCGCCTCGCGGGAGACCGACCGGCTGGCGGCGGACCTGATCAAGCTGCACCCTGAGCTCAAGCTGACCAAGGTGATGGTCTCCGAGGCCGGTGCGTCTGTTTACTCGGCTTCGGCGTACGCGTCGCAGGAACTGCCCGGTATGGACGTCTCCTTGCGCGGCGCGGTCTCCATTGCCCGCCGCCTGCAGGACCCGCTGGCCGAACTGGTCAAGATCGACCCCCGGTCTATCGGCGTCGGGCAGTACCAGCACGACCTGTCCGAGGTGAAGCTGTCGAAGTCGCTGGACGCGGTGGTCGAGGACTGTGTGAACGCCGTCGGGGTGGACGTCAACACGGCGTCGGCCCCGCTGCTGACCCGGGTGTCGGGCATCGGCGCCGGCCTGGCCGAGAACATCGTCATGCACCGCGACGCCAACGGCCCGTTCAAGAACCGCTCCCAGATCAAGAAGGTGGCCCGGCTCGGCCCGAAGGCGTTCGAGCAGTGCGCGGGCTTCCTGCGCATCCCGGACGGCGACGACCCGCTGGACGCGTCCAGTGTGCACCCCGAGTCGTACCCGGTGGTCCGGACCATCCTGGCCACCGCCGGCGGCGACCTGAAGACGGTGATCGGCAACAGCCCGCTGCTGCGCGCCCTGCGCCCGGAGAAGTTCGTCACCGACACCGTCGGCCTGCCGACCGTCACGGACATCCTGCGCGAGCTGGAGAAGCCGGGCCGGGACCCGCGCCCGGCGTTCACCACGGCGACGTTCGCCGACGGCGTCGAGAAGATCGCCGACCTGCGCCCGGGCATGATCCTGGAGGGCGTGGTGACCAACGTGGCGGCGTTCGGCGCGTTCGTCGACGTCGGCGTGCACCAGGACGGCCTGGTGCACGTGTCGGCGCTGTCCAACACGTACGTGAAGGACCCGCGCGAGGTGGTCAAGTCCGGCGACGTCGTGAAGGTGCGGGTGGTGGAGGTCGACGAGGCGCGCAAGCGGATCTCGCTGACCATGAAGCTCGAGGACAAGCCGGAGCAGCGCGCGCCGCGTGAGCCGCGGGAGGCCCGGCCGGGTGGCGGTCAGCCCCGCCAGGGTGGCCAGCCGCGGCAGGGCGGGCAGCCCCGGCAGGGCGGTCAGCCCCGGCAAGGCGGCCAGGGCGGTCAGGGCGGCGGTCGAGG
>NZ_JBEZGQ010000545.1:0-5725 GCF_040650095.1 Actinoplanes sp. NPDC048791
GGCCGAGGTCGCGAGCCGTCATCACACGTCTCGGCGCCGCAGGACCACGAACGCGGCCACCAGCACACCGGCGACCCCCAGGCCCAGACCGGCCAGGTTCCACCACGGGTGCGGGAAGTCCGGGTCCGGGACCGTCGCGAGAGCGGCCGACCCACCCAGCGTCGGCCAGAAGTCGAACAGGCCGCTCATCCAGGACGGGAAGATGCCGGCCAGGGCGGGCACCAGGAAGATGATGCCCACCAGGGTGGCGAGCGCGCCCGCGGTGGCCCGCATGATCGTGCCGAGCCCGACGGACAGCAGCGCGATGAGGGTGAGGTAGAGACCGCCGGCAACCACGGCCCGCAGCACGCCGGGATCGCCGAGGCCGGCGTTCGGCACACCCTGGCGGTCGATCAGCGGCTGTCCGATCAGGAACGCGGCGACCATCAGCACCTGGCCGGCCACCACGGCGACAGCCGCGGCGATCACCACCTTGGCCGCCAGCACCCGGTGCCGCCGGGGCGTGACGGTCAGCGTCGTCCGGATCAGACCGGTGGCGAACTCCGAGGTGACGACCAGGATGCCGAGCACCCCGATGATCAGCTGGGCCACGATGTACGCGGTCAGGCTGTGCGCCGTCGGATCCCAGGCGGCGCCGGCGTCCGCGTACGCCTCCCGGGTCGCGTTCGAGGTCAAGGCGGTGATGCCCAGCCCGACGACGAAGAGGCAGGCCAGCGTGTACCAGGTGGAGCGCAGGCTGCGGATCTTGATCCACTCGGCCAGCAGGGTGCGGCTCATGCGGGCACCCCCTGGTACTCGACGCTGTCCTTGGTCAGGGCCATGAAGGCGTCCTCCAGCGACGCCCGCTGCGGGGTCAGCTCACTGAGGACCACCCCGTGGTACGCGGCCAGCTTGCCGATGTCCTCGGCGCTCATGCCGGAGACCACGAGGGCCGACTCGAGCCCTTCCCGTACGGTTGCGCCCGCCGCCGACAACCGCAGCGCGAGCGCATCCGGATCGCCCGCCCGCACCTGCACCGTGCCGCCCCCGGCGGCGTTCATGAGCTCACTCACCGACGTGTCGGCGATGAGCCGCCCCCGGCCGACCACGACCAGATGGTCCGCGGTCCGGGCCATCTCGCTCATCAGATGGCTGGAGACCAGCACAGCGCGGCCCTCCGCGGCCAGCGAGCGCATGAGCTCGCGGACCCAGCGGATGCCCTCCGGGTCGAGCCCGTTCACCGGCTCGTCGAAGATCAGCACCCGGGGGTCACCCAGCAGGGCCGCCGCGATACCGAGCCGCTGCCGCATGCCGAGCGAGAAGTCACCGGCCCGCTTGCCCGCCGCGGCCCGCATCCCGGTCAGGTCGAGCACCTCACCGACCCGGCGCCGGGGCAGGCCGTTGCTGGCCGCCAGCGCGAGCAGATGGTCGTACGCCTTGCGCCCGCCGTGCACAGCGCCGGCGTCGAGCAGCGCGCCGACCTCGGTCAGCGGCACCGGGAAGTCGGCGTAGCGGCGGCCGTGGACCGTGACGGAACCCCGGTCGGGCGCGGCCAGGCCGACGATCATGCGCATCGTGGTGGTCTTCCCGGCGCCGTTCGGCCCGAGGAAACCGGTGACCTGCCCCGCCTCGACGGTGAACGACAGGTCGTCCACCACGGTGTCGGGCCCGTACCTCTTGGTCAGCCCGCGTACCTCAATCATCGTCATGGCGGCGATGCTCGCCGACCCGGCTGGCCGCTTTCGCAGAGCTTCTGGGAGAACTCTGAGAGATCCGCCGGTCGGACCGGCCGGGCGCCCGGTCCTCCCAGGAAATTTCCGGATCGCGCCGGGCCGAGGGTGGGGGTATCCCCCGCCCCGAGCCGGTGGCCAGCAGGATCGAACGGGATCGGACATCCGCGAAAGATCGTCTTCCATGACCACGCAGAAGATGTCCCGGTTCCGCCGGGCCGCCGTCGCCCTCGCCCTGCCCGCCGCCGTGGTGGGGATGGTGAGCGCGTGCGGGGATCCGGCGCCCCGGAAAGCGGCCTCCGCGGCGCTCGGGACCAGCTCGGCTCCCGCGGCCCCGGCCGACGCGGCCCTGCACATGATCGCGACCAACGGGCACCGGCTGGCCTTCCACGTCACGCCCGGGCATTCCCCGACCCTCGTGCTGGACGCCGGCGGCGGCGAGGACTCCTCCTACTGGGATGCCCTGGTGCCTCAGCTGGCGCGGGAGACCGGGTCGCAGATCATCACCTACGACCGGGCCGGCATGGGCGCGAGCGACGAGGTGAAAGGTCCCTGGGACGGCCGGGCCGCGGCCGGCGACCTACGGGCCGGCCTGCGTGAACTCGGCGTCAACCGGGACGTGGTCCTGGTGTCCCACTCGCAGGCGGGTGAGGTCGCCACCTACTTCGCCGGCGCGAACCCGGGCGTGCTCGCCGGGGCAGTGCTCGTCGACGCCAACCTGCCGCAGTTCTTCACCGATCCACAGATCGAACGCCTCATCGCGCTCACCACGCCGCAGATCGAAGCGCTCAAGAAGCAGCCGTCGACGAAGCAGAACCGCCAGCTCATCGCCACGGCCGAGGACTTCGGGCCGACGCACCGGGCGTACCACCGGGCCAACTGGCCGGACGGCGTGCCCGTCACCGTCATCGTGTCGGAGCAGACGCCCTTCGTCGGCTCCCCGCAGGACGCCCGGCGCTGGCACGACGCGGCCGCCGCATTCGTGGCCGCCGGTCCCGGCCGGACGCTCGTCACTGCCCGCGGCAGCTCGCACGACATCCCCGAGGACCAGCCCGCCCTGGTGCTCGAAAAGATCCGGCAGATGGCCGCCACCGCCCGGTGACACCCATCGTGGCCTGGCTGCCGGCGCCCGGATCGGCACCTCCGCGGTCCACCCTCGGCCTCGACGATGGTTGCCGCAGCGTGGTTCTCTGGTAGCGGAACGTCGTTGCGCGACGGAGGTGGCGGATGCCGGTGCGGGAACGTGGGACCCCGGTCGTCGTGGGGCTGCTCCTGCTGGCGGCGCTCTTCCTGTCCATGGTCGTCACGCCGTTCGTGTCGGTCGTCGCCGGCATGTGGCTGTTGGTGTGGTGGTGCCGCCGCCAGGTGCGGCTGG
Source organism: Actinoplanes sp. NPDC048791 (assembly GCF_040650095.1). NCBI lineage: Bacteria > Bacillati > Actinomycetota > Actinomycetes > Micromonosporales > Micromonosporaceae > Actinoplanes > Actinoplanes sp. NPDC048791. Next base: position 3,085 of record NZ_JBEZGQ010000545.1, read on the forward strand.
CCGCGGGACCGGACGGGGTCCGCACCGGCCTGCGGTACCACCTCTGTGCCGTCGGGGTCCTCTACCTGGTGCCGATCGGCCTCGCCGCGACGTTCTACTGTCTCCTGGCGGCGTACCTGCAGCTGTTCGGTGACTCCATCGGCGTGGACCGGCTCGGCGCGATGCAGCGGACCTTCGAGGCGGTGTCCGGGTTCTTCGCCGACCGTCTCAAGCTCAGTGAACTGGCCGTCTTCGCCGTCCTGGCCGCCGTGTACCTGCTCACCTGCCTGCTGCTCGGCCGGCAGCCGAAGGAGCCGGACGCCGGCCGCGGGTGGCGGTGGCGGGTCGCCTCCGCGGCCCAGCGGAGCACCGCGTTCTACACCCGGTTCAGCGGGCCGGCGGCGGCCGGGCTCGCCACCCTGGCCGCGTTCACCATGTTCGGCATGCACCTCGGCGTGCCCTCCGAGGACCTGCGCCTGCGGCTCAAGGTCGCGCAGCGCGGCTACGCGGAGGTGACCCGGCAGATCGAGGCCGATCTCAACCGGCGGGTCGCCGACCAGCTCTGGGACAAGGTGTACGGGTCGCTGCCCCAGTCCTACCGGAACACCCTGAGCCAGGAGGCCGCGATCGGCGACCTGCTGGACAAGGTCCGGGCCGCCGCCGAGCAGGCCCGCACCACCCACGGTGTCAGCGTCGCCGCCCTCGACCGGATCGTCGCCGACGAGACGGCCCGGCGGAACCGGATCTGGATCACCCCGGCCGAGGTCCGGCTGCCGGCGCAGGGCCGCACGGAGCTGCCCGGGACGGTCACCCCGGAGCAGGTCGAGACTGCCCGCGCGGCCGTCGGCGAATCCACGCAGCCGGGCATCGACCTGGTCGTCGACGGCCGCCGGACCGTCTCCCTGCAACTGGAGAAGGTGGTCAGCGAACGGATCGTCGCGCTCCTCAAGCCGTTCACCGAGGCGATGCCGATCCTCGATCCGCTGGTCCAGGCGTTCACCGAGGTCGCCGACACGGCCCTGCAGGAACGACTGGGCGCGGCGTACGACCGGCTGGTGAACTCCGCCCTGCGCGGCCCGCATGGGCCCGATGGGAGCGGAACCGGTCAGCCGGAAGTGGCTGAGGAAGCAAGGGTCATCGTCGAGCAGACCGACGTGACCCGGGCGGTCGAGCGGGCCGTGCCGAACGCCGAACGGGCCGCCACGACCCGCAGAATGCTGATGGAGTCGTTGTCGGCCGGCAGCGCCACGATCGACCGTACGGTGGCCGAGACGCTGACCCGCCGCACGCCGCCGCGGCCCCGCCCCGGCAAGCCCGGCGACCTGAAACTGCTGCCGCTCAAGCCGTTGCCGCCGCTGGAGCTGCCCAGGCTGCCCCTGCCGGCGCCGCCACCGCGGATCTACGACTACGGCGTGCCGGGATACCGCCCCGGGCCCGGCTACCGCCCACCACCGCGGTACCTGCCGCCGCCCCGGCCCCCGGTCCGCCCGCCGGTCCGGATCATCCCGTTCTTCTGAGCGGGACCACCGGAACAGCCGCCGCGGGCCTGATCACCGGGCCTTGCGGCGGACGACGACCTCGAGGTAGTCCATCCGCAGTACCAGGGTCTCGTCGTCCGAGACGTCGAATTCTCGCGCCGTCTCGACCATCTCGGCCCGCAGGGAGGTCGCGTCGTCGGCGCCCAGCGCTTGCAGCGCCCTGTTCGCCGGCCCGTAACAGTCGGCGAAGAAATCGGCCTGGTGCTCAGCCGATCGGAACCGCCAGTGAAAGGCCCGGCGGGGAGCCGTGATGGTGACGTCAGGCCCGAACAGCTCCCGCAGGCGTCCCTCGCTGCCCCACAGCACCGGCGGCCGTACGCCCGGCGGCGCGGGCATCCGGCGGCCGATCGCCCGGAACAGCGCGCCGACGTAGCTGTCCGGGGTCCAGTTCACCATGCCGATGCGGCCGCCCGGGCGGCAGACCCGGAGCAGTTCCCCGGCCGTCCGTTCCTGGTCCGGGGCGAACATGGCGCCGCACGTGGACAGGACCGCGTCGAAACAACCGTCGGGGAAGGGCAGGTCCTCGGCGTCGGCCTCCTGGAAGGTCGACTCCAGGCCCTCGGCCGTGGCCCGCAGGCGGGCGCGGTCCAGCAGCGCGGGTACGTAGTCGATGCCGGTGACCTGGCAGAAGCGCCGGGCCGCGGCCAGGGCGGCGTTGCCGCTGCCGCAGGCCACGTCCAGGACCCGTTCGCCCGCGCGCAGGTCGACGGCCTCGCACAGGAGCTCGGCGGTGATCGGGAAGCGGGCACCGACGGCGGCGTAGTCGCCGGACGCCCACGCGACCTGTTGCCGCTGCTTGACGGTGGCGATGTCCATAGCGTTCCTCCTGTTCGCTGACCACGCCGGAGGTGGTCACCGGAGACGCTAGATATCTGGCCGGACCGGCGGATCGGGAACGGTTCCCCACCTTTGGCGGCCGGACTCCCCATTTCCGGCGGGCACCAGCCCCAGCCTCAGCGCGGCCGCGGAAGCCTGGCGCCGCGACGGCACGTCCAGCTTGGCCAGCAGGGCGGAGACATGATGACCCACCGTTTTACAGACCCCCGTCAACGCCAGGTAGTTCTTCCGGACCTGCCGCGGAGTGCTGCCCAGCCGCACGGTCTCAGCGTTGGTGACACCGAACG
>NZ_JBEZGQ010000546.1:0-5721 GCF_040650095.1 Actinoplanes sp. NPDC048791
CCCAGGCCGCGCCCGCCTCGAACGCGAGGCGGGCGCGGGGTGTCAGCCGGCGTTCAAGCGGGACTTCAGCGCGTCCAGTTCGGACCACAGGACCGCGGGGAGTTTGTCGCCGAACTTGGCGAACCACTCCTCCACCTGCGGGATCTCGGCCAGCCACTCGTCGGTGTCGACGCGCAGCACGGCCTCCAGGTCGGCCCGGCTGATGTCCAGGCCGCTGACGTCGAGGGCGTCCGGGGTCGGCACCTGCCCGATCGGGGTCTCCACCGCCTCGCCGGTGCCGTCCAGGCGCTCGACGATCCACTTCAGGACCCGGGAATTCTCCCCGAAGCCGGGCCAGAGGAAGCCGCCGTCGGCGTCGCGGCGGAACCAGTTGACGTAGAAGATCTTCGGCAGCTTCTCGGCGTCGCCGGAAGCGGCCTTGCCCATCTCGATCCAGTGGTTGAAGTAGTCACCGGCGTGGTAGCCGATGAACGGCAGCATCGCCATCGGGTCGCGGCGCACCACGCCGACCTGGCCGACCGCGGCGGCCGTGGTCTCCGACGACAGCGTCGCGCCGAAGTAGACGCCGTGCACCCAGTCGCGGGCCTCGGTGACCAGCGGCACGGTCGTCTTGCGCCGGCCGCCGAACAGGATCGCGTCGATCGGTACGCCGCGCGGGTCGTCGTACTCCGGGGCGAGGATCGGGCACTGGTTGATGGGCGTGCAGAAGCGGCTGTTCGGGTGGCTGGACGGCGTGCCGGACTCCGGTGTCCAGTCGTTGCCCTTCCAGTCGATCAGGTGCGCGGGCGGCTCGCCCATGCCCTCCCACCAGATGTCGCCGTCGTCGGTGCGGGCCACGTTGGTGAAGACCGAGTTGCCCCGGGCCAGGGTGCGCATCGCGTTCGGGTTGGTGTGCTCGTCGGTGCCGGGGGCGACGCCGAACAGGCCGTACTCCGGGTTGGTGGCCCACAGCCGGCCGTCCTCGCCGAAGCGCATCCAGGCGATGTCGTCGCCGACGGTCTCGACCTTCCAGCCCGGCAGGGTCGGCTCGAGCATGGCCAGGTTGGTCTTGCCGCAGGCCGACGGGAAGGCCCCGGCGATGTAGCGGACCTGTCCGGCCGGCGAGGTCAGCTTCATGATCAGCATGTGCTCGGCCAGCCAGCCCTCGTCGCGGGCGGCGACGCTGGCGATCCGCAACGCGAAGCACTTCTTGCCGAGCAGCGAGTTGCCGCCGTACCCGGAGCCGAACGACCAGATCTCGCGGGTCTCCGGGAAGTGCGAGATGTACTTGGTCTCGTTGCACGGCCACGGCACGTCGGCCTCACCCTCGGCCAGCGGCTTGCCGACCGAGTGCAGGGCCGGCACGAAGTCCGCGTCGTCGCCCATCGCCTCGAGCACGGTGGCGCCCATCCGGGTCATGATCCGCATGGACGTGACCACGTACGCGCTGTCGGTGATCTCGACGCCGAACATCGGGTTGGGCGAGTCCAGCGGTCCCATGCAGAACGGGACGACGTACATCGTGCGTCCGCGCATGCAGCCGCGGTACAGCTGCGTCATCGTCGCTTTCATCTCGGCGGGCGCGGTCCAGTTGTTGGTCGGACCGGCGTCCGCGGGGTCCACCGAGCAGATGAACGTGCGCTCCTCGACCCGCGCGACATCCCCGGGATCGGTACGGGCCCAGAACGAGTTCGGCCGCTTTTCGGGGTCGAGGCGGACGAGCGAGCCGGCGTCGACGAGCGCGTCGGTGAGCCGCGCCCATTCGGTGTCCGAGCCGTCGCACCAGACGACGCGGTCCGGCGTGGTCAGGGCGGCAACCTCGTCCACCCAGGTCAGGAGCTTGGTGTGAGCAGTGGGGGGCACTGACATGTGATTCCCTTCGGTCGGCACTGACCTGTGACGAAGCAGGCCGGAGAACCGGCCGCTGTCACGGGAGTCACATCAGCCTAAGCCGAGGGAACGTTCAGTTCATCGGTGAATCCTGTGGACAACCGCACAAACTTCGGCCACGGTGCGCGATCACGACCGATTCTTCGCCGCTTAATGCACAAGCGAGCATCCGGGCGTCCGGCAGCCACTCCCGGCCCGGCAGTCGCCCGCTTTCACAAAACGGACGAAACGTCCTAAGCTTGCCGCTACTCGGGCTTTCCTCCCACTCCCGGCTACAGGAGGCAGGAATGACGATCCCGGCCGGCGACGGCGACGGCGACACAGACCTGCTCGCGGCCGTCCGCGCGGGCGACTCCGCCGCGTACGGCGTCCTGTACCAGCGCCACCGGGCCGCCGCCCGGGCGCTGGCGTACGGCCTCGTGCACGACCCCGCCGACGCCGACGACCTGGTCGCCGAGACGTTCGCGAAGGTGTTCGCCAGCCTGCGGGCCGGGCGCGGACCGCTGGTGGCGTTCCGCGCGTACCTGCACACGACCCTGCGGCACGTCTGCTATCACCGGGCGCGCCGGGACCGGCGGCTGGAGTTCACCGACGACCTGACCCGGTACGACGAGGGCGAGCCGTTCCTGGACCCGGCCCTCGACCGGCTGGAACGCACCTACGCCGCGCGGGCCTTCGAGGCGCTGCCGGACCGCTGGCGCGACGTGCTGTGGCGTACGGAGGTCGAGGGAGCCAGCCCGGCCGAGGTCGCCCCGCAGCTCGGCCTGACCCCGAACGCCGTCGCCGTGCTCGCCCACCGGGCCCGGGAAGGCCTGCGCCGGCTCTACCTGCAGCAGCACGTGGCCGACGCGGATCCGCCCGAGTGCCGATGGACCGGGGACCGGCTCGGCGGGCACGTACGGGGCCGGATCGCCCCGCGGGTGGCCGTCCGGCTGGAGGCTCACCTGGCCTATTGCGCGGGCTGCCGGGGCCGGCACGCCGAGATCACCGAGATCAACCAGCGGGGTCACCGTCCGTACAAGCAGCGGGACCACGCTGCGGTGGAAGGGTTAAGAGTCGCTCACGAAAACGGCGGACAGTGACAGGCGCCGGTACTCTCGGGTCCGTGCCTGCCGCATTCCTGCCCGCGCTGCGGGCACGCTTCGGGGCACTCGTGCGCGAGCTGAGCAAGTTCGGCACGGTCGGCGGCATCGCCTTCGCGATCGACTTCGCCATCTTCAACGTGCTGCTGCACCAGGGCTTCGAGTCGCTGCTGGCCAAGACCATCTCCACCGTGCTGGCCACCACCGTGGCCTTCGCCGGCAACCGGTACTGGACCTGGCGGCACCGCGAGCACACCAACATGGCCCGCCAGTACACCCTGTTCTTCCTGCTCAACGCGGTCGGCCTGGGCATCGGGCTGACCTGCCTGGCGATCAGCCACTACGGCCTGGGCGCGTTCTGGCCCGAGTTCCAGACCCCGCTGGCGGACAACATCTCCGGCCAGTTCGTGGGCACCGCCGTGGGCACGCTGTTCCGCTTCTGGTCGTACCGCCGCTTCGTGTTCGGCGACACCGTGGTCCCGGATCCGACGCCCGCGCCGTCGGTGGAGGTCCCCGCCAGGGAGTCCGCCGCCACGCCGCCGTCCGCGCCGCCGCCCGCCCCGCGCGCTGTCCCGCGAATGTGACGTCGGAGTCACCGCACGTCCGGCTCCGTTGTCCGCGCCCTTCCCCCCGTAAGGTTGGCCAATGCCTTCAGCTCGTCCGCTGGCGGAACGCCTGCGCAATCTCGCCCCCGAGGCGCTCGCCTTCGGTGCGATCGGCGCCGCCAACACGCTGCTCTACATGGCGATCACGTGGGCTCTGCTGCCCATCGGGGCCGTCAAGGCGAGCGTCGTCGCCACGATCGTCACGACCACGCTGGCGTACGTGGCCAACAGGTACTGGACCTACCGCAAGCACACCCGCAGCGCGCTCCGCCGGGAGTACACGCTGTTCTTCGGCTTCAACCTGGTCGGCATGATCATCCAGTCCGGCGCGGTGACCATCGGCAAGTACGGCTTCGGCCTCACCGAGGAGCACGACGAGCTGCTGTTCATGGGGGTCACCCTGCTCGGCATCGCCGTTGCCACGGTGTTCCGCTTCTGGGCGTACAGGACGTTCGTCTTCCTCAAGCCGCCCGTCGACGGCCACGAGGCCGTGGTGGCCGAGCTCGACGTGGTGGCCGGCCTGGCCGAGCTCAGCGCCGAGGCCGACGGCAGCCTGGACGAAGAACTGGCCAAGGAGATCGACGCCCAGCGGCGAGCCGTCTGACGCTCACCGCCGGCGGTCCCGCCCCCGCACGGGCTCCGGCTCCGGCTGTTCGTCGTCCTCGTCGTCGCCGTGCAGCTCCCGGTCCGTCTCGATGAGCTGGTAGAGCAGCGTCTGCACCTGCTGCACGTGCGGCACCGCGACGAGCACCGCGCTCTGGTCCCCGATCGAGTCGATCCGCAACGTCCCGCTGCCCAGCATCCGGTCCAGCAGCGACTGGCTCATCACGTGATCGTTGACCCGGTTCAGCGGCAGGTCACGGCGCTCGCGAGCGATCACGCCGTCCTGCAGCAGAATCCGCTCGTCGGTGAAGACGTAGTGGGTGCCGCGCCAGACCAGCAGCGGCCACACCCCGCGGGTCACCGCCATGAACAGGGCCACGGCACCGACCAGGCAGACCCCGATCAGGCCGCCGGTCGTCGGCGGCAACATGATCCAGACCCCGAGCACGGCGGCCAGGGCCACCAGCAGGACCAGGATCGGGCGTACGGCCGCCCGCGCGTGCGGATGCAGATGGAGGACAACCTCTTCCTCGTCGGTCAGCACCTCGTCCGGGAAAGCCACGCGCTCAGCGTACGTGCAGGACATCCCCCGCCGAGACGCGCCGCTCGCCGTCAGCCGTACGGACCACGAGCTGGCCGTCACCGTCCACGGTGGTCGCCGTACCGGTGAATTCCTGGCTGTTGGGCAGCAGCACCCGCACGTCCCGCCCGATCGTCGAACAATCCCGCTGGTACGCCGCGAGCAGCCCGCACATCTCGGCGTCGCCACCGGCTTCCCGCCAGCCGCCGTACCACCGGGCGACGCCGCGCAGCAGCGCCCGCAGCAGCGGATCGCGGTCGGTGGCCGTGGCCCCGGCAATGCGCAGTGAGGTGGCCGGCAGTCCGGTGGTCTCGGGCAGCTCCTCGGCCCGGGTGGTGACGTTCAGGCCGATCCCGACCACCACCGCATCGCCGGAGACCTCGGCCAGGATGCCGGCCGCCTTGGACTCCCCGGGCCCGGCGTTGAGCAGCAGATCGTTCGGCCACTTCAGCGCGGCGTCGACCTCGGCCAGCCGCTGCACCGTCTCCCGCAGAGCCACCCCGGCCAGCAACGGCAACCAGCCCCAGGTGCGCTGCGGCGCCGGAGCCCACCCCCGCTCGGCGTCGGCGACCCCGGGCCGCAACAGGAAACTCAACGTCAGCCCGGCCCGCGGCGGCGACACCCACTGCCGGTCCCGGCGGCCACGCCCGGCCACCTGCCGCTCGGCCACCACGACCAGCCCTTCGGCGGCGCCGGCCTGACCGGCGGCCGCGGCATCGGCGTTGGTGGACCCGGTCTCGGCCCGGATCTCCAGCCGCTGCCAGAACCCGCCGGGCACGATGAGCGCCCGCTGCAGGGCCCGCTCACCCAGCGGCGGCCGGTCCAGATCCGTATAGGGCGAGGAAGCCATCAACCCAGCCTAGACCCGCCCTGATCAGCTCGGTTCGGCTGCGTGCCGGCTGACGTAGACCGTGCTCCGCGGCTCCGGCTGACCGGGCCCGGGACGCGGGCGGGGCCGGGGCCGGGCCCGCGGCTGATCCGG
>NZ_JBEZGQ010000547.1:0-5715 GCF_040650095.1 Actinoplanes sp. NPDC048791
CCGGAGGAGGACCTCCGGCGGGCCCTGTCCGGTCTGGTGCGCAAGCTGCTGCGCCGGCTCGGCCCGTCGCCGGCCCGGCCGCTCGGCGTGGCCGCGGCCCTGCGGGTGGTCGCGGAACTGGCCCACGACGACGGCATCGGCGCGGCCCAGGAGACCTGGCCCGGCCTGCGCGTGGGCAGCCTGACCCAGGCCACGTTCCGGCTGCGCCGCTGGCCCGACCTGCGCATCGAGACCTCCCGCCGGCTGGTGGCCCGGCTGCTGACCCTGCCGGCGGCCGCGACGACGGTCGCGCTGGGCGTCGGCCCACGCTCCGCCACCGGTACGGACACAGCCACCGACCTGACCGTCCGGCTGGCCGCCCCCGACACCGCGGCCCTCTCCTTCGCCACCCAGGCGCTGCGCAAGCTGCTCGCCGGCGAACACGCCACCGCCCGCCGGCTGGACGGCGAGCACCTCGACGGGCTGACCGCCACCCTGCCGCTGGGCATCCCGACGAGCCCCGGGCTGCCCGGCCGGCCCAGCCCGGACGTGGCCCGCACCGACCTGCTCGACGACCTGCAGCTCCCGATCAGCAACGCCGGCCTGATGATCGGCAGCAACCGCAAGGGTGAGCCGGTGATCGCCCGGCTGTTCCGGCCCGAGCAGACCCGGGCGCTGCTGGTCGGCGGCGTGCGCTGCGCCCAGCTGGTGGCGTTGCGGGCGATGGCCCTGGGCGCCCGGGTGGTCGTGCAGACAGCGCGTCCGCAGGCCTGGGAGCCGTTCGTCCGGGGCGCGGCGGTGCCCGGCGAGGCGATCGCGGTCATCCCGCCGGGCCGGGCCGTGGAGATCCCGCCCGGCTCGGCGCTGCACCCGCTGCTCGTGGTGGTCGACATCGGCCCGGTGGGCGCCGACAACCGCCCGGGCGCCGGCTGGCAGGCCACGCTGGTGGTCCGCGACGACTTCAGCCCGGCCGACGCCGACGCGGCGTCCCGGGCCGACCTGCTGCTCGTGCAGCCGCTGCGCCCGGAGGAGGCGACCCTCGTGGGCGCGGCCCTGGGTCTGGGCGAGGCGGCGAAGTGGCTGACCCAGATCCGCGCCGACATGGTCGGCGTGATCAACCGGCGCGCGGTCCGCTGGGCCGTGCTCTCCCAGACCCCGATCGAGGCTCAGCTGATCGGCCCACCGGTCCGCGGCTGACCCGGCCCGGCTGACCCGGCCCGGCAGATCAGGCCCGGTCGGGTCCAGGCCGGCTCATCGGGCCGGCCTGACCGGGCCCCGGCGAGCGACGCCGGTGGATCGAGGACAACGACCTGGACAAGATCGGGGAGTGTCGCCCCGCCGGGTGGCCCGGGCATGGCACCATCCCGTGCCATGGGCATCCTCATCCGGCTGGTCATCACCGCCGTATCGCTGTGGATCGCGACCGTGGTGATCGACGGCATCCGCCTCACCACGGACTCCCTCGGGGGTCAGATCGGCACGCTGCTGGCCGTCGCGGCGATCTTCGGGATCGTCAACGCGGTGCTGCGGCCGATCATCAAGACCATCGGCTGCGGGCTCTACGTGCTGACCCTGGGACTCATCTCCCTGGTCATCAACGGCCTGCTGTTCCTGCTGGTCAGCTGGATCGCCGGGCAGTTCGACCTGCCGTTCCACGTGGACAACTTCTGGCCCAGCGCGATCCTGGGCGCTCTGCTGGTCGGCGTCGTGAGCTGGGTGCTCAACATGCTGGTCCCGGACGGCGGCGACGACTGAGCCCAGCGTGGGCCGCCACCGCCCGATTGGCCTGGTGAGCTAGAACATAAGCAAGGAGCGGGCCCGCCGCCGGCACCTTACGGTGAGGGCATGGGCGAGGAACGGCGAGGCTATCTGTACGGCCTCACGGCGTACGCGTTGTGGGGCTTCTTCCCGATCTACTTCAAGCTGCTCGCGCCGTCCCCGCCGCTGGAGATCCTCGCGCACCGGGTGATCTGGTCCGTGGTGTTCGTCAGCCTCGTGCTGCTCGCCCTGCGCAACGTGCACTTCCTCGGCCGCATCGTGCGCGACCGCCGGCTGCTCGGCGGCATCACGCTCGCCGCCGTGCTGATCGGCGTGAACTGGGCGACCTACATCTACGGCGTCAACTCTTCGCGGGTGGTCGAGACAGCCCTGGGCTACTTCATCACGCCGCTGGTCGTCGTGCTGCTCGGCGTGACCGTGCAGCGCGAACGGCTGCGGTTGTGGCAGTGGATCGCCATCGGGTTCGGCGCGCTGGCCGTCGCGGTGCTGACCGTGGACTACGGGCACCTGCCGTACATCGCGCTCGCGCTGGCCGCCAGCTTCGGGTCGTACAGCCTGATCAAGAAGCGGCTCGCGCTGCCGCCCGCCGAGGGCCTGTTCATCGAGTCCGCCGTGCTGGCGCTGCCCGCGCTGGGCTACCTGGGCTGGCTGAACGCGACCGGCGGCGCGGAGTTCGGGCATGTGTCGGTCTGGCACACGGTGCTGATGCTGCTGTCCGGCGTCGCTACCGCCGTACCGTTGATGCTCTTCGCCGCCGCGGCCAACCGCGTGCCGCTGGTCGGCATCGGCATCCTGCAATATGTCGCGCCGATCCTGCAGCTCGCCTGCGGGGTGCTGCTCTTCCACGAGCCGATGCCGCCGGCTCGGCTGGCCGGCTTCGCGCTGGTCTGGGTCGCGCTGATCATCTTCACCGTGGACGGGCTGCGGGGCGCCCGGGCCGCCGCCAAAGGGAGGACGGCGGCCGCCGCAGCGGCCGCCACCGCCGAGCCGGCCGCCGCCCTTCCGCCGCGCTGACGAGCGGAACCCGTCAGGGCACGTCGTAGGAGAGCAGAGTCCGATCGTCCGTACGCACCAGCGCCAGCCGGGAGAGCGTCCCCGCGGTGAAGTGCGTCAGGCCGGACATCTTGACCTCTTTACCGGGTGAAGCCGTCCACGAGCCGAGCTGCTCACTCTCGTCGTCGGGCCCGTACGCCATCAGCCGGATCGTGTACGGCTCGGACGCCGCGTCACCCTTGTTGTAGAAGCAGATCAGGTTGATCCGGGTGCCGCCGCCGGCCGAGGCCAGGTTGATCCGGGCGGTCACCGGCACCCGCTCGTTCGCCGGCGTCATCGCGACCGTCGGGCCCGGCACCGACGGATCCGGCGCGCCACCGCGGCCCATCCAGAACACCGCGCCGATGCCGACGATCAGCGCCAGGCAGGCCGCCGTCAGCGCCGAGCCGAGGACCCGCCAGCGGACCCGGCGGCGTTCCTCCCGTCGGGTCGACTGGGCCGCCATGACCAGGTCCGGCATGCTGTTGCGCCGGGACCGCGGGGGCGGCAGGTCAGGGGCGAGCAGCTTCTCGAAGTCGTCGGGGTCGAGCCGGCCCAGCAGGCCGGGCAGGACAGCGATGTCAGCCACGGCTTCGCGGCAGAAGGAACACGTTGCCAGGTGCCGCTCGTAGGCGGCGCGCTCGGCCGGCGACAGGGCGCCGAGGACGTACGCGCCGTCGTCGTGCTCGTGGTCGCATCTCATCCCGTCACCCCCATCTCGTCCAGAACCAGGCGCAGCGAACGCAGCGCGTAGTGCGTGCGCGACTTGACCGTGCCGGGCGGCACCCCCAGCCGCGCGGCGGCCTCGGCCACCGAACGCCCCTGGTAGAAGCACTCCACCAGGACCTCGCGGTGACTCTGGGACAGCCGTCCCAGGGCTTCCGCGACCGTCCAGGCCTCCACGGCCCGGTCGGCCTCGTCCGCGCTGGGCGGCGGCTCGGGAATCATGTCGGTGACCACCTCGCCCACCCGGACCGACCGGCGTCGCCAGGCGTCGATAGCCAGGTTGCGCGCGGTGGTGAACAGCCAGGACCGCACCGCGCCGCGTTCCGGGTCGAGCGCTTCCGGGTAGCGCCAGGCCCGCAGCAGCGTCTCCTGCACCAGGTCCTCCGCCCGCTGCCGGTCGCCCCCGGAGAGGCGTACGGCGTGCGCGAACAGCGCTTCCCCGTGCTCGTCCTGCAGCGCACGCAACAGCTCGGCATCCTGATCCTCCAAGCCTGCCGACCTCCTCCGCGCGTTCCAACCCGTACTACGTGCAGTGGGGTCGGGCGGTTCAACGGAGTCTTAAGCCGGCAGTTCAGCAGGTCAGGCGGTGGCGGCGTCCCCCGCGGAGAGGGCTTCGGCGACGCTGCGGGCGGCGGCGGTGAGCTTGGCCCGGACGACCCGGGCGGAGGTCAGCATCTCGGCGGCCGGCAGGGCGCAGGCCAGCACGAGCCGGCGTTCCATGTCCCGGTCGGCGACGACGTTGACCGCGGCGCAGGCCAGGCCCTGACGGAACTGGCCCATCTCCAGCTGCATCCCGCGGCGCTCGCCGGCGGCCAGGTCGGCCTCGAGCGCCTCCGGCGAGGTCAGCGTGGCCGGGGTGAACGCCCGCATGCCCCAGTCCCGCAGATAGCGGGCGCGCTGGTCGGCGGTGAGCGTGGCGAGCAGCGCCTTGCCGAGCGCGGTGGCGTGACCGCCCTCGTCGAAACCGGGCACCATGTCGTCCATGAACGGCGACCGGGCACCCTCGGCGGACGCGGTCACCGCGATCCGGCCGCCGACGAAGCGGCCGAGATAGTGGCTGTAACCGGTCTCGACCGCGGCCCGGCGCAGCGCCTCACCGACGGAGGGCGGCCCGCGGAAGGCGGAGACCAGTTCACGGTACCGATCCGCGATCTCCAGACCGACGATGTAGGTGCCGTCCTCGCGACGGATCACGTAGCCCTCGTACGCCAAGGTACGGACAAGGTGATACGTCGTCGCAACGGTCAGCTCGCATCGCCGAGCGATCTGTTTCACGGTGAGTCCGCGCGGGGCCCGACCCACCGATTCGAGTACACGCAAGGCGCGTGACACGCTCCGGATGAGATCTGACGGCTCCGCCAGGGGGTCGCGCACAGCCACCTCCGACGCCGGGGACTTACACCATATGAATAATCTTCCTCCGACGGAATGCCTGAAGCGTGTCGACCATGACTGATATCTACGCGACGTGTGGTCATTAACACTCACCGTCTTGGCTTCCGCCGGTCCGGGCATACTCTGCGACTGATGGCCGAACCGTTGAGCAGCCCCGCCGAAACCGCCGCGACCAGCGCGAACGTAATATCCCCGCGGCGGGCCGTGACGAGCGCCCTCACCACCACCATCGCCTGTTCGGTCCCGGTATTCCTCGTCGGCGGTCTCGCGGTCCAGATCAGCGACGAACTCGGATTCGGCCCGGCGGGCCTGGGACTGGCGGTCTCGGCCTACTTCGGCGCCAGCGCACTCGCCTCCGTGCCGGCCGGCGCACTCGTGGAACGCTACGGCTCGACCACGATCGCCCGGGCCGGCATCGCCCTGGCGGCGGCATCCCTGCTGACGATCGCGGTCGCGGCCCGCTCACTGTGGAGCCTCATCGCGATCCTGGCCCTGGGCGCGGGCGCGAACGCCATGGGCCAGCTGGCGAGCAACACCAGCCTGTCCCGGCACGTACCGGTCCGGCGGCAGGGCCTGTCGTTCGGCGTGAAACAGGCGGCGATCCCCGTCAGCTCGTTGCTCGCGGGCGCGGCCGTACCGGTGGTGGCTCTGACCCTGGGGTGGCGGTGGGCGTTCGTCTTCGCCGCAGCCGGCGCGGTCGCCGCGCTGTGGCTGGTCCCGGTCGAACGCGAGGACGGCCGGGCGGCCAAGGCCGCCGGTGGCGAACGGGCCACGGCGGCGCTGATCGTGATCGGCATCGGCGCG
>NZ_JBEZGQ010000548.1:0-5681 GCF_040650095.1 Actinoplanes sp. NPDC048791
GCGCCGCGGCGCTGACCCCGGCCCACCCGCGGCCGTAGAAACCCACGCCCAGCAGCACCTTCGGCGCCGGGATGCCCAGCGAGATCAGCTTGCTGATCGCGGCGTCGGTGGTCGCGGTGGTGCGCGGGATGCCCGGGTACGCGGTGAGCGGCGAATGCGGCGCCGTCGGTCCCGGCCCGCCACCGGTGCCGAAGAAGTCGTAGGTCATGGCGCTGAGCCAGTCGGCATCGCGCGCCGCCGTGGCGTAGTCGGTGGCCGCCAGCTTGCCCGGGTCACCCGGCACCGCCGCGGTGACCAGCGCCTTCGGGCCCAGCTCGGCGCGCAGGGCCCCGATCAGCCCGGCCAGCGCTCCCGGCCCGCTCTTGTCGCAGACCAGTCCGCAGGCGTTCGGGTATTCCCAGTCGATGTCGATCCCGTCGAAGACATCCGACCAGCGGGAGTCCCGCAGCAGCGCACGGCAGGACTCGGCGAACGCGCGGGGGTCACCGGCCGCCTCGGTGAAGCCCTTCGAGCCGGTCCAGCCGCCGAACGACCAGATCACCCGGAGCCCGGGATGGCGGGCCTTGAGCTTGCGGAGCTGACCGAAGTTGCCGCGCAGGCCCTGGCCCGGAGTGTCGGCCACCCCGTCGACGCTGTCCGGCGCGGCGATCGGCTTCTCGTAGTCGGCCCACTTGTCGCTGGTGCGGCAGCCGCCGTCGGTGACTTTGCCGAACGCGTACACCAGATGGGTGAGCCCGGCGGCCGCGCCGCTGGCCTCGACGTTGCGGACCTGGAAGTTGCGGCCGTAGACGCCCCAGTCGGTGAAGTAGCCGACGACGCGCTGCCCGGCCGGGGCCGGCGCGGGCGCCGGCTTCTCCGGGGCAGATGAGTCGCAGGCGCCGGTCAGCAGCAGTGTTGCCGCCAGGACGACGGGTCCGACCCGCATGCGGGCCTCCCCAGTCCCTCGCCGAGCCCCGAACCTATCGCGACGGCGACGGCGACGGGCCGCCCGTTAACCCGATCGTGTACTCCTCGATCGTGTAGCAGGCCTCGTCGTCCACGGCGTCCCGCGACGTGTCGATCTTGATCCGGGTGGGATGGGCATCAGTGCTGTCCCGCTCGATCTCCACCACGTCGGCGCCGTCCCGCCGCGCTGCCTCCGCCTCGGCCTCCAGCTGCCGCAGCGTCGGGACCAGATCGGCGAGGCGCAGCATGAGCGCCCGTCGCGCGCTGTCGTCGAGGCCCTCGGAACGGACCACCTTGTCGTCCTGCACGGTCACCCGGAACCGGCCGATGAGCGCCCGCTCGCCGCACTGGGAGTCGAGGACGAAGCCGTACTTGGCCGGCGGGGTCCAGGTGGTGGCGGCCGGCTCCGGCGCGCCGCCGGCCTGCTGGCCGGCGCACCCGCCGGTGAGGGTGAGCAGCAGCATGGTGGGCAGAACCGTCTTGACGCGCACAGAGTCCTCCACGAAGTCGACGCTGTCCGGTACGACGGGCCGGCCGGGTGACCGGTTCCGCCCGCCCTGCGAGTGGCGTTCGCTACGCGGGGAACCGCAGCCGCACGCCTTGTGCGATCGTTTTCGGGTGGCCGTAAGCACAGGGGGCAGCCCGCGGGATCCCGTGCCGGTTCCCGGTGCCCGGAACCGCCGGGCCGAACTGCGTGCCCTGTTCGCCTGGCCCCGGGTCATCAACCGTGCGCGGGCCGTCTTCCGCAGCGCGCTCACCACCTTCGTCGTGCTCACCTTCACTCTGTGGCTGATGCCCGGGGTCCGCAGCACGGACGTGGTCGACACGCTCGGCCTGGTGCTGCTGGTCGCCGCGGTCGGCGCGGTGCTGCGCCCGCTGCTGCTCGCCGGGGTCGTCGCGCTGGGCGGCTGGGGAGCCATGCTGCTCGGCGTCACCGCCCAGGTCATCGTGATGGCGGTGGCCCTGGAGCTGGACCCGTCCAAGCGGCTCAGCGGCTGGCCCACGGTGGGCGTCGCGGCGCTGCTGGCGGTGGTCTGCGCGGCGATCCTGGACTGGATGGCCGACAGCGGCACCGAGGACACGTTCGTCAAGGAGGCCCGCCGGCTCATGCGCGGCATCCGGCGGCGCCAGGCCCGGCAGGGCGGCGGCCGGCTGCTCACCCTGCGCCGGCCGCAGCAGGGCACCGAGCCCGGCCTGCTGATGGTGCAGCTCGACGGGGTGAGCGAGCCGGTGCTGCGCTGGGCCGTACGGGCCGGGAACCTGCCGACCATCGGGCGCTGGCTGCGCAGCGGCACGCACGCCATGCGGGGCTGGCACACCGGCCTGCCGTCGACCACGCCCGCCGCGCAGGCCGGCATCCTGCACGGCGCCTCCCGGCAGATCCCGGCCTTCCGCTGGTACGAGAAGGCGACCGGCCGGCTGATGGTGTCCAACCGCCCCCGCGACGCGGCGGTGATCGAACCGCGGCTCTCCGACAGCCGGGGGCTGCTCCGCGACGGCGGCGTCAGCATCGGCAACGCGTTCTCCGGCGACGCCGCGATCAGCCTGCTCACCGTCAGCCACGCCGCGCTGCCCGGCCGCTCGGCCCGGGGCTGGGCTGCCTTCATGGCCAGCCCGTTCGGCTTCACCCGAGCGCTCGTGCTCGGCGTCGGCGAGGTCTTCACCGAGCTGCACCAGGCCCGGCTCCAGCGCCGCCGCAACCTGCAGCCCCGCGTGAGCCGCTCCGGCGCGTTCCTGGCGCTGCGGCCCGCCTCGATGCTGCTGCGCGACGTCAACGTGTCGCTGATCGCCGAGCAGATGGCCCGCGGCGCCCCGGCCGTCTACTGCGACCTGGTCGACTACGACGAGGTGGCCCACCACGCCGGCCCGGCCCGCCCCGAGTCGATGCGGCAGCTGGAGAGCCTGGACCGGATGCTCGGCGTGATCGAACGCCTGGAGCCCGAGGCGGCCCGCAAGTATCAGATCGTCGTGCTCTCCGACCACGGCCAGAGCCAGGGCGCCACCTTCCGCCAGCGGCACGGGGAGACGCTGGAGCAGGCGGTCGAACGCTTCTCCGCGTGCCCGGCCGACGCCCCCTCGACCCCGGCCGAGTCCGAGGCCACCGCGGAGCCCGGCTTCCCACCGTCACCGATCGCGCCGCTGCTCGTCGTCTCGTCCGGCAACCTGGCGCTGATCTACCTGACCCGGTTCCCGCGGCGGGTCGACCGGGCCACCATCGACCAGGAGTATCCGCAGCTCATCCCCGGGCTGGCCGGGCATCCCGGGGTCGGCCTGGTGATCGTGGACGACGGCGGGCCGGTGGCCGTCGGGGCCGCGGGCAGTCACCGGCTCGTCGACGGGACGGTGGAGGGCGTCGACCCGCTGCTGCCGTACGGGCCGCATGCCCGGGCCGATCTGCTGCGGCACCAGGAGTCCGAGCACATCGGTGACCTGGTGCTGATCAGCTCGGTCGACCCGGTCACCGACGAGGTGGCGGCCTTCGAGGAGCTCGTCGGCTCGCACGGCGGGCTGGGCGGCTGGCAGACCGAGGCGATGCTGGTGCACCCGGCCGAGTGGCAGATCACCCAGGGCGACCTGATCGGTCCCGACGCCGTGCACCGGCAGCTCGTCGAGTGGCTGGCGATGCTCGGACTGCGCACCCGGCCGGCGGCCCAGGACGAGCTCGTCACCGGCGAAAAGCTCCAGCTGGCCGACCTGGCCCCGCGTGGCGCGCAGCACGACGGCGCGGCGGCGCGACTTTCGCCCAGCCGCGACGGTTAAGCCTGTGTGCGTTTCTTCCAGTTCGTACGTAGTTCGCTGCGTACCACCTCCCGTCGTCTGCTGACCGTCGGCGCGGCTGCCGCCGTCGTCATCGCCTCCGGGGCGGCCCCGGTGCGAGCGGTCAGCGCCAGCCCCGGCAAGGCCCCGCTGTTCAACGGCTCCGTGTACGCGGTCGCGTACCGCGGCAGCACCGTCTACGTCGGCGGCTCCTTCACCAGCGTCGGCTGGGGCGGACGCACCTACGACCGGCAACGGCTGGCGGCGTTCGACGCGTCCTCCGGCGCGCTGCTGAACTGGTCACCGGCCGCCGACGCCACCGTCCGGGCCCTGGCGGTCATCGGCACCTCGGTGTACGCCGGCGGCGACTTCCACCGGGTCTCCGGCTGGCGGCGCGACGCACTGGCCCGGATCGACGCGACCTCCGGCGACGTGGGCACGTTCTCGCACTCCGTGGCCGGGGCGCCGTACGCCCTCGCGGCCGGCAACGGCCGGCTGTACGTCGGCGGCAGCTTCACCTCGATCGACGGCGTCACCCGGTCCAACCTGGCCGCGTTCTCGCTGACCGGCGGCAGCCTCGACCGCGGCTGGCGGGCCGGCGCCGACGACTCCGTCCACGCCCTGACACTGGCCGGCTCCCGGCTCTACGCGGGCGGCGCCTTCCACAAGATCAACGGAGTGAGCGGGACGCTGCGGATCGCCGCGCTCTCGGCCACCGGCGGCGGCGTGTTCAGCGCCTTCCGGCCCAACGCGCCGGCCCAGGTCAACGCGCTGGCCACCGACGCGAACGGCGTCTACGCGGCCACCGGCGGGCAGGGCGGGAAGGTGCTCGCGTACTCGGCCGGCGGCACGGTCCGCTGGACCCGTACCTTCGACGGCGACACCGTGGCGATCGCGACGCTGGGCGGCATCGTCTACGTGGGCGGCCACTTCGACCGGGCCTGCCTCACCAACCGCAACGGCAACCAGGGCGCCTGCACCGACGGCGCGGTGAGCCGGGTCAAGCTCGCGGCGATCGACAGCCGGGGCGGCCTGACCCCGTGGGCCCCGCAGGCGAACGGGGTGATCGGCGTCCGCGCGCTGGCGGTGGACCGCCCCCAGAGCAGAATCGCCGCCGGCGGCGACTTCACGACGATCAACGGCCAGAACCGCAAACGCCTCACGTTCTTCTAGGGGGGCGGGTGAAGTTTCAGACGGGATCGGTGAACGAGACCGGCTTGCCGGTGGCGCGGGCATAGGCGATCTCCCGGCTCGTGGACTCGCCGATGTACCCGCCGGGATTGACGACCAGAACCCGGTCAGCCAGGTCGATCTTGCGCAGGTGGAGGGCGTCCAGCGCCTTCTTCTGCTCGTTGGTGATCGACTCGCCTGCTTCGCCCGGCGCGACGACGATGACACCGGCCAGGGTCAGTTCACGGTTCGCCGCACGCATCTCCTCCGCGAATCGGATGGAGCCGCAGATGCAGACGATCTCCGGTCGGTCGGGCATGGCTCACGTCCTAGTCTGTCTTGGCGCCCTCGACAACGACGGGCGTAATCCGGGGCTGGGGTAGGCGTGCTGGCGATCACGACGTTGGGGACGCTGGCTGTTGACGGGCGGCCGGTGCGGGGTGAGCGGCTTGCTGCGCTGCTGCGGGAGCTTATCGGCGCTCGGGGCCGGGTTGTCTCCACTGTGGCGCTGGCCGAGGCGGTCTGGCAGGGCGATCCGCCCGACGATGCGGCCGGAGCGTTGCAGGCCCTGATCTCCCGGGTGCGGCGGCTGGGGGTGCCCGTTGACGCGGTCGCCGGTGGTTACCGGGTGCCGGCGGACCGGGTGGAGGTCGATGCGGTCGCCGTACGGATGCTGATCGACAAAGCACGCGCCGCGACCGATCCGACGGTCGCGCGGGCCGCGGCCGACGAGGCCCGGGCGCGGTTTCCCGAGGTTCCCGAGCTGGCCTCGGCCGCCGACCTGCGGCTTTTCGCCGAGCTGGCCGCGG
>NZ_JBEZGQ010000549.1:0-5673 GCF_040650095.1 Actinoplanes sp. NPDC048791
GCCGGGCACGGCGTCGGCGCTGGTCGGCGCCGGGCCGTCGGCGTCGACGTAACCCACCACCACGGCGATGTCGCCCAGGCCGTCCGCGGCCAGGTCGGCGGCCAGCGTACGCAGCGCGCCCTGCGACGCCCGCACGAACGAGTCCCGGAACACCAGGTCCTCGATCGGATAGCCGGTGAGCATCATCTCCGGGAAGGCCACCAGCTGGGCCTCGGCGTCGGCGGCCACCCGGGACCAGTGCCGGACAGCCGCGGCGTTGCCGGGGATGTCCCCGACGGTGGAGTTCACCTGGGCGAGAGCGACGCGCAACGAAGGCATGACGCTATTCTTCCCCAGCGTTGGCGTCCCGTACCGCCGTCCCCTGCCGTACCGTCTGTAATCGACGTCGGGCCTTACCCGGGGGCAGCCCGCGGGCCATGGTCAGCGTAATCTCGGCGTAACGAGACCGGGAGAGACTGAGCGCCGGCAAGTACGAGGGGTTGACGTGGACCGACAGCAGGAGTTCGTGCTTCGTACGCTCGAAGAGCGCGACATCCGTTTTGTCCGGCTTTGGTTCACCGACGTGCTCGGCACGCTCAAGAGCGTGTCGGTGGCGCCCGCGGAGCTGGAGTCCGCCTTCGAGGAGGGCATCGGCATCGACGGCTCGGCCATCGAGGGCTTCGCCCGGGTCTCCGAGTCCGACATGGTCGCCATGCCCGACCCCACCACGTTCCAGGTCTTCCCGTTCGAGGGCGGCGCCAGCGGCGAGAGCGCCCGGATGTTCTGCGACATCCTGCTGCCCGACGGCAGCGCGGCGTGGGCCGACCCGCGGCACGTGCTGCGCCGGATGCTCGCCAAGGCGGCCGAGAAGGGCTTCACCTTCTACACCCACCCCGAGGTCGAGTTCTTCCTGGTCCAGGACGGCCCGCTGGACGGCTCGGTGCCGATCCCGGTCGACGGCGGCGGCTACTTCGACCACACCACGCACTCGGTCGCCCGCGACTTCCGCCGGCAGGCCGTGCTCGCCCTGGAGCGGATCGGCATCTCCGTCGAGTTCAGCCACCACGAGGTCGCCCCCGGCCAGCAGGAGATCGACCTGCGGTACGCGGACGCTCTGACCACGGCCGACAACATCATGACCTTCCGGCACGTCGTCAAGGAGGTCGCGCTCTCCCAGGGCGTACGCGCGACGTTCATGCCGAAGCCGTACACGGACCAGCCCGGCAGCGGCATGCACACGCACCTGTCGCTGTTCGAGGGCGAGCGCAACGCCTTCCACGACGGCGAGGACCCGCTGAAGCTGTCGAAGACGGCCCGCGCGTTCATCGCCGGCCTGCTCGTGCACGCCCGGGAGTACACCGCGGTCACCAACCAGTGGGTCAACTCCTACAAGCGGCTCTTCCCGATGCAGCTGCCCGACCGGATCACCGAGTCGCCGGCGTTCGTCAGCTGGGGCGCGCTGAACCGTTCCGCCCTGGTGCGGGTGCCCGCCTTCGGCAAGCCCAACTCGGCCCGGGTCGAGGTCCGCTCGCTGGACTCGGCGACCAACCCGTACCTGGCCTTCGCGGTCATGCTCGGGGCCGGCCTCAAGGGCATCGAGGAGGGCTACGAGCTGCCCCCGGGCGCCGAGGACGACGTCTGGTCGCTCTCGCCGGCCGAGCGCAAGGCGGCCGGTTACGACGCCCTGCCGGAAAACCTGGCCGAGGCGATCGACGTGATGGCCAAGTCGGAGCTGATCCCCGAGGTGCTGGGCGAGCATGTCTTCGACTTCTTCCTGCGCAACAAGCGGCAGGAGTGGGAGCAGTACCGTCGCGAGGTCACGCCGTACGAGCGTCAGCGCTATCTCGGCGCCCTCTGATATCCACAATCGGCCCGGCGGTGGATCACCGGAGTGCGCTGGTCCGATACGGTGCCCTCTGACGTCGTGACGAGGGAGAAGCCGTGCTGGAAGATCTGCTTGAGGGTGCCGGGCGCAGTGTTGTGTTCGGCCTGGTCGGTATCGGGCTGATGGCTGTCGGCTTTCTGCTGGTCGACCTGCTGACCCCGGGCAAGCTGCGGGACCTGATCTGGGTGGAGCGCAACCCGAACGCCGCCCTGCTGCTCGCGGCGAACCAGCTCGGCATCGCGCTGATCGTCTTCACGGCGATCTTCACCAGCTACGACGAGTTCGGCCGGGGCCTGGCGTCCACGGTGATCTTCGGCCTGCTGGGCATCGCGGTCATGGCCGCGGCGTTCGTGGTGCTGGACTGGATGACCCCCGGCAAGCTGGGCGAGGTCATCTGCACCCCGGACCGGCACCCGGGAGCCACGGTCAGCGCGGCCTCGCACTTCGGCGCGGCGCTGATCGTCTGCGCCTGCATCGCCTGACCCGGCTCGCCGGCTCGCTCGCTGGAAAGCCCGGCCTGGGGAAAGCGTGATCGGCCCGGGGAGTCGCCGGCCGGCGGCTCCCCGGGTTCTCAGGAGCCCGGGGTACGCCCGAAGTCGCTGATCGCCGTGCTGCCGCTGCGCCGCATGCCCGGCAGGTCCTCGATGATCGCGGCCGCGGCCATGATCAGCGGGATCGCGGCGAGCTGGGCCACCGCCACCACGTGCCCGAGCGGGATGGTCGCCAGCACGACGAGCGCGGCCACGACGCGGTGCCGCCAGCCGCCGATGCCGAGCCGCAGCAGGAAGCCCGCGTGCCCGAGCTGATAGATCGCGACCCCGCCGGCCAGGGCGATCGCCTCACCCCAGTGCAGCGGCTCGAAGGCGTGCCCGACCGTCTTCTTGATGCCGACGGCGAGCACGACCACGCCGAGCAGCATCACGTAGTGCGCGTACCCCCAGCCGTCGAGCGCGAGCCGGGCGCGCCGCCGCGGATCGGTCGTGCCGGCCAGGACGTGCTCGGAGCGGTCGTTGTCGCCGGCGAAGTAGATCCACCACAGGTAGTAGGCGATGCAGAGGCCCAGGACCGCCACCAGGATCGCCCCGCCGCCGAGGTGGACCCCGCGGAAGCCGAGCCCGATGGCGACGATCGACTCGCCGATCGCGACGATCATCACCAGGCCGTGCCGCTCGACGAAGTGCCCGGCCAGGATCGAGTGCATCTCGATGTCGTGCACGTAACCGGCGGCGATCTGCACCAGCGGCGCGGCGATCCAGCACAGGTGCCGGTACGGCTCGGGCAGCAGTCCGCCGGTCAGCACCAGCAGGGCGGCCAGGATGTTGAGCGGGGCCAGCTGCCGCATCGCCTTGCGCGCCGCGGGACCGGCCTGCAGGAACAGCGCCGAGTGGACCAGGTTCACCACGAGATAGCTGACGCCGAAGAGCCAGCCGTACTCGCCGAAGGCTTCGGGCACCGCCAGGGCCATCACCAGGAAACCGGCCATGCCGGCCAGCAGCAGGGTGCGCCGGACGGAGCTGTTCGGGGCGACCGCGTTGGTCAGCCAGGCGTATCCCGAATACATCCACCAGATGACGAAGAGCATCAGCATCACGTCGCCCAGGGTGGCCAGGGTGATGTGCTCGGCGAGCGTCTCGGTCAGCTGGGTGATCGTGAAGACGAAGACGAGGTCGAAGAAGAGCTCCAACGTCGACACCCGGACCCCGGACTCCGGCGCGGCGGTCGCTGATTCCGTCATGGCCCGCAGCCTAGGGGCCGGGGCGGGATTCTGTCGTACCCCGCGGCTAGCGTCTCCGGCGTGAACCGTACCGACCGGCTCTACGGACTCGTCGAGGAGTTGCGGGCCGTCGCGCCCCGGCCCCGGAGTGCGCGCTGGCTCGCCCTGCGGTTCGAGGTGTCGGCGCGCACCATCGAGCGGGACATCTCCGCGTTGCAGCAGACCGGCGTGCCGATCTATGCCGAGCCCGGGCGCACCGGCGGCTACTGCCTCGACCGCACCCGCACCCTGCCGCCGGTCAATCTCACTCCCGCCGAGGCCGTCGCCATGGCGCTGGCCCTGCAGAGTCTGGACGGCACGCCGTTCCGGTCGGCCGCGCGCTCTGCCCTGCACAAGCTGGTCGCCGCGATGCGGGAGGACGACGCCTGCGCGGCGCGCGAGCTGGCCACGCGGGTCCATCTGGTCGGTCGCGACGGGCCGGTTGCCCCGATGCCCCGGCTCGTCGCCGACGCACTCTCCGAGCGGCGTGTGCTGCGCATCGGGTACGGCGACCGCGCCGGTGCCGCCACCGTCCGCGAGATCGAGCCCCTGGGGTACGTGGGCAGCCCCACCCACTGGTACCTGGTGGCCTGGTGCCGGATGCGCGCCGCCGTACGCGCGTTCCGTACCGATCGGATCAGCACCGTGACCATGACCGCCGAGGCTGTCCCGCCGCGCCGGCTGACCCCCGGTGAGCTGGACATCCCCCACCACGTGGTGACGCAGCTGACTCTGGGCTGAAACCGGTCGACCCGCCCGCCCGCCGTCGGCGAGGATGCCGGGCGTGAATCTCACCCTCGAAGCCGTGACCGCCGCCAACTGGCGGTCCTGTGCCGCCCTCACCGTGCATCCCGACCAGCGGGAGTTCGTCAACGCCGTCACCTACTACCTCTGCCTGTGCAACTACGGCGACACCTGGCAGCCGCTCGCCGCCGTGCGTGACGGGGAGGTCGTCGGCTTCTGCATGTGGGGGATCGACGACGACCGCAGCCGCTGGATCGGCGGGGTGGTGGTGGACGCCGCGCGCCAGCGCACCGGGATCGGCCGGGCCATGATCGGCGCGCTGGTGGAGCGGCTGGCCGCCGACCCGGACTGCCCGAACGTCGCCCTCAGCTACTCCCCGGACAACAAGGCGGCCCGGGCGCTGTACGCCTCGCTGGGCTTCGTCGAGACCGGAGAGGTGGACGACGACGAGGTCGTGGCCCGCTGGACGAGGTCGTAAACACCGACAGGGGGTTGTCGCCCGGCTCCGCGAAGGTCATCACAACGACCTGAGCAGAGAAGGAGACGACCATGAACAACGGCATCGGATGGTTCGAGATCGGCACCGACCGGCCCGCCGAGGTGGAACGGTTCTACGGCGAGGTGCTGGGCTGGACCTTCGGTGATGACGACGACTCGACGGCGGCCGACGGGGCGCCGTACCGGATCATCACGACGCCCGCCGCCGAGAGCATCCGCGGCGGCCTCTACGCCACCGGCGGGAAGGTCCCGAACTACGCGGTCTTCACCGTGCTGGTCGCCGACACCGCCGCGACCTGCCGGCAGGCCGAGGCCGCCGGGGGCAAGGTACTGGTCGAGCCGGTGACCGAGCCGGGCGGGCTGACCTTCGCGCACCTGCTGGACCCGTCCGGCAACCACTTCGGGATCTTCACGCCCCCGGCGAGCCACGACAGCTGAACGACGGGAACGGGTGGGCCGGGGTCCGGTGTCGGTCCCACCCGATAGCCTCGGAGCGTGGGTACAGCGCTGGTAATCGAGAACGATCCGTCCGACGATCTCCGCAGGCTGGGTGAGTGGCTCACCGAGGCCGGCCTGGAGCTGACCGTCGTGCGCCCGCACGCGGGCGACCCGCTGCCCGAGACGCTGGACGAGCACGTGGCTCTGATCGTGCTCGGCGGCGACCAGAGCGCCTATCCGAACGCCGCGGGTGATCCGGGCGCGTCCTGGTTCCCCGCGGTGGAGGGGCTGCTGCGCAAGGCGGTCCGCCACCACGTGCCCACGCTCGGGGTCTGCCTCGGCGGGCAGCTGCTCGCGACCGCGCACGGCGGCCTGG
>NZ_JBEZGQ010000550.1:0-5659 GCF_040650095.1 Actinoplanes sp. NPDC048791
GGTCACTGCACGCTGCGGGTCTACGCCGACGACAGCAGCCTCGCCGCCCAGCCGGGCGAGGGTGCCCCGGCCGACCGGCCCGGTGAGGGCCGGTTCGGCGCGTTCGGGGAGCTGAGTGAGCTGGTCCGCCGGCTGCGGTCGGCCGAGGCCGCTGACGCCTCGGGGCGCTGGCTGTTCCTGTTCGTCGAGACGACCACGCACGGGGTGACGGTGGAACGCCGCTACGACTCGTGGCCGGACTGGTGGGAGGACAACGGCATCTCGGGTCCGTGGCGCAGCAACCTGCGGGCCGAGGTGCAGGCGCGGGAGCCGGCGTGGCACCCGTCCTGGACCGCGCTGCTCGACCCCGAGGTCGCCTACCGCTCGGCGGAGTGAGCCAGCCGGGCCTGCCACGGATGGTCCGGGTGGGCCAGGGCCAGCGCCGCGTCCAGCCAGGCCCGGCGGCCGGCCGACAGCTCCGGCAGCACCGCGGCCAGGTCCTGCTCGTCCTTGTCCCGGGCGGCCTTGGCCTTGAACAACAGGACCACCTCCGGCACGACGAAAGGGATCCCGTCCGGGGTGCGTTGCACCACCTCCGCGTACGGGCGGCGGATCCGCTCGTCGCGCCGGCAGATCCAGGTGTCGCCGTCGTGCGGCTCCCGGAACACGTCGAAGCGCCATCTCCCGATCGCCGGGTCCAGGGCCCAGGTCTGGAACTCGGCGGCCAGGCTCACCGGGTCGGCGGGTGTCAGCCTCCCGGACTGCGGCACGTGGAACTCCCAGCCCGGGAACAGCGGGGTGAGCTGCCCGAAGTCCGACGCGGGCAGGGCCATCTCGATGTCGTGATGGTCGCGGGTCACCCGGCCGAGGAACAGATCAACCGCCCACCCACCGGCCACGGCCCAGGTGACGGGCAGCCCGGCCAGCCGGCCGGCCAGCTCCTGCGGCGAGTACGGCTGCCACTCGTCCACCCCGGGAGTCATGCCGTCAGCGTAGGGCCTGTCGATACAGTGCGCGGGTGAGCAGACTCCTCAACGGCATCACCAGCACGCTGCGCCGGGTCGCGGCCCGGCGTACCCCGGCCCCGCAGGGCACCGCGCACCCCGCCCCGCCCCGGCAGGTCCCCACCGCCCAGCGCGGGCGCCACCTCGAGTATTCGCCGAACCTCGACGGCGACGCCGATCCGGGCGAGATCGTGTGGACCTGGGTGAAGTACGAGGACGACCCGTCGCAGGGCAAGGACCGGCCGGTGCTCGTGGTCGGGCGCAACGGCCGTACCCTGCTCGGCCTGATGCTCTCCAGCCAGACCGAGCGCGACGGTCAGCGCAACTGGCTCGCCCTCGGCCCGGGTGACTGGGACCGCGATTCGCGGCCCAGCTGGATCCGGCTCGACCGGGTCCTCGAGGTCGACGAGGACGGCATCCGCCGCGAGGGCGCGGTCCTGGACCGGGTCCGCTTCGACCGCGTCGCGGGTGTGCTGCGCCGCGATCACGGCTGGGCATAACCGGTCACCCCGGTGAGTTGACCACTACCGTGGTGAACATGGATACGGACGTTATGGTCGGTTTCGGCGGTAAGCAGGCGTGGCTGGCGGTCCGCGACGGCGACCCGGAGCAGGTGCTCGCCGCTCTCGGCCTGCGCGACCTCGGCGAGGTGTCCTGGCGCGCCGGCATCGACCTGGCGCACCTGAGCGACGACCGCGTCGCGGTGACGCCCGCGCTGCCGGGCGCCCGGGACACGTCCTGGGTGCTCGCAGCCGGCCGCTACCTGCTGCGCCCGGACACCGTGGTGGATCTCGTGGAGCTCTCCGCGCGCCTGCACACCGAGGTGCAGTTCTTCGCCACCCACCGGGTGACCGAGTCGCACCGCTGGCAGCGGGCGGTCGACGGTGAGCTGGTCCGCACGTTCGGCTACGTCGGACAGACGGGCGACGTCACCTCGTGGCACGGCGACCCCGACCCGGCCGAGCGGGCCGCCGGGCTGCCGGCGAGTTTCGTGGACGAGGAGAGCACGGTGCTGGTCTCCGAACAGGACGTGCTGCGCGTCGCCGACGGGTGGAGCATCGACCCGTCCGCGCTCGACGGACGCAAGGCCCCCGGCCCGCTCCGCGTGGGCGCCGCGGACTGAGAGAGGACGACACCATGCGCAAGTACGTGATCATGGGCGTGCAGGGCAGCGGCAAGGGCACCCAGGCCGAGCTGCTCTGCCAGGACCTGGACCTGGTGCACATCAGCGTCGGCGACATCTTCCGCTGGCACGTGCAGCGCCACACCAAGCTCGGCGCCCAGGTGCGGCGCACCATGAACGCCGGCGAGCTGGTCGGCGACGACATGGTGGAGTCCGTGGTCCGCGACCGCCTGGACCAGCACGACTGGAACTTCGGCTTCGTCATCGACGGGTTCCCGCGCAACGGCCGGCAGGCCGAGTTCTTCATGGAGAGCTACGACATCGACGGCGTCATCCACCTGGAGCTGCCCGACGACGAGGTCCGCCGCCGGGTGCTCAGCCGGCGGCTCTGCCCCGGCTGCGGGATGGACTACAACCTGATCGCCGACCGGCCCGAGGTCGAGGGCCGCTGCGACATCTGCGGCACCGAGCTGATCACCCGCGCGGACGACACCCCGGAGGCACTCGCGGCCCGGCTGCGCGACTACCACGAGAAGACGCGGCCGGTGCTGGAGCTGTTCGGCCGCAAGGAGGTCGTGCACGACGTGGACGCCCGCCCCTCGGCCGACGAGGTGCAGGCGTCCATCCGTACGGCGCTGGGGCTACCCGCCTACGCCCCGGCCGCCTGACCGCTCAGGCGGTGAACTTGTTGCGGCGGCGGGTGAACAGGAACGCGACCACACCGGCCACGAGCAGCAGGCCGCCGACCCCCGCGATCGCGACAGCGTTGATGCCGGTCACCGGCAGTCCGCCGCCGCTGCCGCCGTCAGCCGGCGGGGTGGTCGCCGGGGCGGCGTCCGTGCCGGTCGGGGTGGCGGTCGGCGCCGAGGTGGGCGCGGTGGTCGGTGCGGTGGTCGGCGGCGTCGTCGCCGGGATCACCAGCTTCACGTACGCGAAGCCGACCCGCTCGGTCTTCGCCGGCACGGGCAGCTCTTTGGGCTCGAGGGCCAGCTTCTCCCCGGTGCCGGCCACGGGCGCCGAGCCCTGACCACTGTCGCGCTCGGCGAACTTCTTGATGCCGCCGTTCTTGTCGGCCCAGTCCTTGGGGAACCACTGGAAGACGATGCTGCCGCTGATGTCCTGCGCCGCGGCCTCGGCGGAGACCTGGAACGGCGAGAGCGCGTACGTCCCGCCGACCGGCAGCTCCGGATCGAACTCACACCACGCGCCGTCGAGGTTGCTGTCGGTGTAGTACAGGCAGTTGGTGAAGGTCTTCGGCAGGTTCAGGTCGTTGAAGGTCCGGACGTTGACCACCACCCCGGCCGACGGCGCGGTGCCGCGGTTGGTGACGCCCAGCACCACCGGAATGGTCTCACCGCGGTGGATCGGGTAGGTGACGGAACGGCCGTTCGCGTCGCGTTCGGTCAGCGCCCCGAACAGCGGGACATCCTCGGCCGCCAGGGCCACCGAAGGGACCGCCAGGACGCCGGCGGTGACGAGAGCCGCGCCGAGTGCGCGCAAGATGGTCTTCACGAGCGGGCACCCTACAAGGCTTCGGCAACCAGCGCGTGCCCGGTTCAGTCAGCGTCGTGAATGTCGTATCCGTGCCTGGTGAGTGCCTTCTCGACCGTTTTGCAGACCCGCTCGACGACGGCGAGGCGGGCGTAGTGCTTGTCGTCACCGGCGATGACGTGCCAGCGCGCCTTCGGCCGGTCCGTCTTGTCGAGCATCTCCGCGACCGCGACCTCGTAGTCGGCGCGGCGGTCCCGGTTGCGCCAGTCCTCGTCCGTGAGCTTCCACCGGCGCAACGGGTCGCCGGCCCGGTCCTCGAAGCGGCGCAGCTGCTCGTCCTCCGAGACGTGCATCCAGAACTTGATGAGGATCGCGCCCTCGGCGGTCAGCGTCCGTTCGAACTCGGCGATCTCGTCGTACGCGCGGGTCCACTGTTTCGTGGTGGCGAAGCCCTCGACCCGTTCGACCAGGACGCGGCCGTACCAGGAGCGGTCCAGCACCGTCATGCCACCCCAGCCGGGCAGCTTGGGCCAGAAGCGCCAGAGGAAGTGGTGCCGCTTCTCGTCGTAGGTCGGCGCGGCGAACTGCGACACCCGGACGTGCCGCGGGTCCAGCGGCGCGACCAGCCGTTTGATCGCCCCGCCCTTGCCGGAGGCGTCCCAGCCCTCGAAGAGGACACAGAGCGGCGGTCCGATCTTCTTGTTGCCGATCTGGCCGCCGAGCAGCAGCCGCAGGCGCAGCAGCCGCTGCTGGGCGGTCTCCAGCCGCTCCTTGGCCTGCTTCTTGGACAGCTCGACGGGCGGTGCGGCGGAACCCAGGCGACTCATCGCCCCAGCCTCGCACCCGGCCGCACCCGCGGCATCCCGAAACCCGGTGTGAGCGGCCCGGCCCGGTGCGGGACAATTTCCCGGTGACTCTCGTTGACGACATGCAGTGGCGCGGACTGATCCAGGACTCCACCGACCCCGAGGAGCTGCGCAAGCACCTCGACGGCGGCTCGATCACGTTCTACGTCGGCTTCGACCCGACCGCCGCCTCCCTGCACGTCGGCAACCTCATGCAGGTCGTCACCGCCCGCCGCCTGCAGCTGGCCGGGCACCGCCCGTTGCTGCTGGTCGGCGGCGCGACCGGCCAGATCGGCGACCCGGGCGGCAAGTCCGCCGAGCGCGTGCTCAACCCGCGCGAGGTGACCGCCGGCTGGGTGCTGCGCATCCGCGACCAGCTCGCCCCGTTCGTCACGTACGAGGGTGAGAACGCCGCCACCATGGTCAACAACCTGGACTGGACCGGCGACCTGTCGGTGATCGACTTCCTGCGCGACGTCGGCAAGCACTTCCCGGTCAACAAGATGCTGGCCCGCGACGTGGTGAAGAACCGCCTGGAGACCGGCATCAGCTTCACCGAGTTCAGCTACCAGCTGCTGCAGGCCAACGACTTCCACGAGCTGCACCAGCGGTACGGCTGCTCCCTGCAGTTCGGCGGCTCCGACCAGTGGGGCAACATCACCGCCGGCGTCGACTTCGTCCGCCGCCGCGGGGCCGGCCCGGTGCACGCCTTCACCACCCCGCTGGTCCTCAAGGCCGACGGCACCAAGTTCGGCAAGAGCGAGGGCGGCGCCACCTGGCTCGACCCGGCGATGACCTCGCCGTACGCGTTCTACCAGTTCTGGGTCAACGCCGACGACCGGGACATCCCGCAGTACCTGCGCTACTTCAGCTTCAAGAGCCGCGAGGAGATCGAGGAGCTGGAGAAGGCGACCGCCGAGCGGCCGCAGGCCCGGCTGGCCCAGCGTGAGCTGGCCTTCGAGATCACCGCGCTCGTGCACGGCGAGGAGGAGGCCCGGCAGGCGGTCACGGCCAGCCAGGCGCTGTTCGGCCGGGGATCGCTGGAGGAGCTCTCGGCGGACACGCTGCGGGCCGCGCTGTCCGAGGCCGGCCTGACGGAGGTACGCGGTGAGCTCCCGACCGCGCCTTCAGCAGTGCGGCCGATCGGGTCGAGTTGGAGCAGGTGCTCGACCGGCACAGCAGCGAGGAGGCTCGCGAGGTGCGGGGGATTCTGCTCC
>NZ_JBEZGQ010000551.1:0-5655 GCF_040650095.1 Actinoplanes sp. NPDC048791
CCGGCCGGTGCACCGACAGGGCGCCGAGCAGCGTCACCGTCTGGCCCTCACCGCCCTGGAAGTTGCTGAACTCCGGGCCGATCAGCAGCCGCGACAGCATCCGGGACTGCGGCGTCGACAGGTTCAGCTGGTCCGCGTGGTCGACCCGGAACCGGGCGATCGACTGCCGGATCAGGTTGGCCAGCTTGTCCGCGTCGCCGACCGTGGCCAGGTCGCCGCCCGCGAAGACCAGGGCCGGGAACGAGCCGTCGGAAGCGGCGCACACGAGCTGGATCTGCGCCGCCGCGGCCGCGCGGCCCGTCGTCCGGGCGCCGGGCTGCACCCGCAGGTGCTGCGGGTAGAGCCAGCGCAGCTCCCCCGAGGTGACCTCGAGGTCGTCGGGGGAGTCCGAGCGGGTGTACGCGTACAGCACCCGGTTGTCGGTCACGAGGACCTCGGTGCTCTCCGGCAGCGCCCAGCGCGGCAGCGACGCCGCCTGGTCGAAGGCGTACTCGGCGACAGCGCACCGGCCCTGCCACAGGGGGCGCTCACCGCCCTGCAGCGGGCCGAAGGCGTCGGAGTGGCCGGTGGGAAGCGCAGTGGGGAGAAAATGCGAATCCGGCATACCTCGATTAGATCGATATAGCAGAGGCCGGACAAGTCGCGGGGACGTGAAATTGGCTCATCGTGGAACGACGGCACCCCCGGCCCGGAGCGCGTGAACCTTTGGGCGGCGGGGCCCGTACTGCTGTCTAGGGTCGCGCGCTGAACAGCCCCTCGGGAGGGGCCGGAGAGGGAAGAGCGTCGATATCCGTCGCCGGCTGCTGACCGGAAGTGAATCGATCGAGGTCAGTCTCGACCCGCCCCGGGAACCAGTCGCCGGCCGCGCGCCGGCTCAGCTCGGGCACCGGCGGTGAGCTCCGCCCGGCCAGCACGACCAGGTTGCCGAAGCGCCGGCCGCGCAGGACCGCGGCGTCGGCGACCAGGCAGGCCTGCGGGAGCGCGGCCCGGATGGTGGCGACCTGGGTACGGGCATAGCGCAACGGCGGCCCGTCGGCCACATTGGCGATCAGCCAGCCCAGCGGCGCGAGCACCCGGGCCACCTCCCGCATGAATTCCACCGACGCCAGGTGCGCCGGGGTGCGCGAACCCGCGAAGACGTCCACCACGACCAGGTCGTACCCGTCGTCGCGCATGCCGGTGACCGCCTCGCGGGCGTCGCCGACGCGTACCCGGATCTTGGCCTTGGGGTCCCAGGGCAGCTCCCGGCGCACCAGCTCGACCAGCGGCCCGTCGATCTCCACCACCCGCTGCGGCGACCCGGGCCGGGTCGCGGCCACGTAGCGGGGCAGCGTCAGCGCGCCGCCGCCCAGGTGCAGGACCCGCAGCGGCTCCCCGGCCGGTGCGATCAGGTCGATGGCCGCGGCCATCCGGCGGATGTACTCGAACTCCAGGTGGGCCGGGTCGGCCAGGTCGACGTGGGACTGCGGAGCCCCGTCGAGCAGCAGCGTCCAGCCCGACGCCCGGTCCGGGTCCCCGACCAGCTCGGCGACGCCCGAGCCGACGGTCTCGACCCGCCGCTCACCCCGCCTGCGCTGCGCCATGGCAGCAGTATGTCGGTTGCGATCCGGTAGCACGGCGGCGGGAACCCTGGGAATCGGCGTCCGCCGGCCGACGTCGACGGTCGTGACGGCGACTGCGGATTTCCTCCCCGGTGACCCGTTGCTGCACCTGCTGCGCCGGGCGACGTACGGTCCGACGCCCGAGTCGGCCGCCGAGATCCGCCGGCTGGGCGCGCCGGCCTGGCTGGAGCGGCAGCTCAAGCCGGCCGCCATCGCCGACCCGGTCGCCGACGACCTGGTCGCCCGGCTGCCGCTGAGCCGGCTCACGATCGACGGTGTCCGGGCCAAGGTGCGCAGCGGCGCGCTCAAGATGTACGGCTGGGACACCATGTACGAGCTGGGCTGCGCCACCCTGGCCCGCTCGATCTGGAGCGAGCGGCAGCTGTTCGAGGTGATGGTCGACTTCTGGTCCAACCACCTCAACGTCACCAACCCCGCCGGCGACGTCTGGGACAGCCGGCAGGACTACGACCGGAGCGTGATCCGGCCGTACGCGCTGGGGCGTTTCGCCGACCTGCTGAAGGCGTCGGCCCGGCATCCGGCGATGCTCACGTACCTCGACAACCGTTTCTCCAGCAAGGCCGCGCCGAACGAGAACTACGGCCGTGAGCTGCTGGAACTGCACACGGTCGGGCTGGGCTACGCCGAGTCCGACGTCAAGAACGCCGCCCGGCTGCTCACCGGCATGACCGTCAGCTGGGACGACGGGCGCTACCGCTACGACGCCGGCCGGCACGCCACCGGCGCGGTCAAGGTGCTCGGCTTCCGCCACGCCAACACGAGCGCCAAAGGCGGCGAGGCCGCGGCGCTGGCCCTGCTCGACTACCTGGCCCTGCACCCGGCGACCGCCCGGCGCATCGCCACCAAGCTCTGCGTCCGCTTCGTCGCCGACGACCCGCCGCCCGCGCTGGTGACCAGGCTGGCCAAGGTCTACCTGGACAACCGGACGGCGATCGCCCCGGTGCTGCGCGCCCTCTTCGGCTCGGCCGAGTTCGCCGCGTCGGTCGGCGCCAAGACCCGCACGCCGCTCGAGGACATCGTTGCGACGGTACGCACCCTCGGCTACGCCCCCGAGAAGTCCGGCACCCAGGCGCTCAAGGCGCTCTACTGGATCACCGAGTCCGCCGGGCAGGCACCGATGGCCTGGGCGCCGCCGAACGGCTATCCCGACGTCGCCGCCGCCTGGGCGTCCCCGTCCGGGCAGGTCGTGCGCTGGAACGCGCACCTGAACATCGCCGCCGGCTGGTGGCCCAGCACGCTGCAGCGGCCGGCGTCGCTGGTCACGGCCTTCGCGGGTACGGTGCCGGCCACCTACGGCGCGCTGATCGACGCGGTCGCCACGAGGCTGGTCGGCCGTACCCTCGCCCCGGCGCACACCACGGCCATCGCCGCCTACTACGGCAAAACGCCCGCCTCGGCCCTGAAGGCGAGCGACGCCGCTGCCGGGTGGGCGTTCCCGTACCTGGTCGCCCTGCTGCTCAACTCTCCCTACTTCGCGCTGAGGTGACCATGTCCGTAGTCGAGGCCTGTGGCTGTGCCCCGGTCACCCGTCGCAAACTCCTCGCCGCGGGCGCCGCCGGGGTCTTCGCCGGACTGGTCGGCGACCAGCTCGCCACCCAGCTGGCCTTCGCCGCCGACAGCTCGTACGCCGGCGACGTGCTGGTGCTGCTGTCCCTGCGCGGCGGCTTCGACGGGCTGTCCGCCGTGGTGCCGGCCGGTGACCCCGGCTACTACGCCGCCCGGCCGGGCATCGCCGTGCCGAAGTCCCAGCTCATCGGGCGTGGCTCGTACTTCGGGCTGAACCCGGCGCTGGCGCCGCTGCTGCCGTTCTGGAAGGCCGGGACGCTCGGCGCGGTCCACGCCGTCGGCCAGCCGGCCCCGAACCGCTCGCACTTCTCGGCGATGGAGGAGCTGGAACGCGCGGCGCCCGGCACCACGCTGCGCACCGGGTGGCTGGACCGGATGACGGGCCGGCTGGGCGCGGACCATCCGTTCGACGCGGTCTCGGTGGGCAGCGCCCGGCCCGCCCGGGTGCTGGCCGGTCCGGCGCCGAGCCTCGGCCTGACCTCGATCGACGACTTCAAACTCTCCGGCGAGGACCCGAAGCGCCCGATGGCCGCGACCATGGCCGCCCTGTACGCGGGCGCACCCGACGCCCTGGCGCAGACCACGGCGATGACCACGGGGGCCCTCGCCACGGCGGGACAGCTCAAGGCGGCCGGGTATCAGCCGGCCAACGGGGCCGCGTACCCGGACACCGAGCTGGGGGCCGCGCTGCGGGACGTGGCCCGGCTGATCAAGGCGGACGTCGGCCTGCTCAGCGCGACCGTCGACTCCGGCGACTGGGACATGCACGAGAACCTGGGCGCGGCGGCGCCGGGCAAGAAGATGTACGACCACCTGGCCGACCTGGCGAAGGCGCTGGCGGCGTTCGCCACGGACCTCGGGCCGGCCGGGCTGGGCCGGGTCACCCTGGTCACCATCAGCGAGTTCGGCCGGCGGGTCGGCCAGAACGGGTCCGGCGGACTCGACCACGGCTACGGCAACGCCATGCTCGTGCTCGGCGGGGGCGTCCGCGGCGGGAAGGTGCACGGCCGCTGGCCCGGCCTGG
Organism: Actinoplanes sp. NPDC048791; assembly: GCF_040650095.1. Taxonomy (NCBI): domain Bacteria; kingdom Bacillati; phylum Actinomycetota; class Actinomycetes; order Micromonosporales; family Micromonosporaceae; genus Actinoplanes; species Actinoplanes sp. NPDC048791. The sequence goes on from NZ_JBEZGQ010000551.1 coordinate 4,213, forward strand.
CCGCCGCCCAGCTGGTGGACGGCGACCTGGCCGTGACGACCGACTACCGCGCGGTCATCGGGGAGATCCTGCGAGCCCGCTGCGGCATCAGCGACGTGGCGAGCGTCTTCCCCGGCGTACGGCCCAGCAGCCTGGGGCTGGTCAGCGCACGCTGAGCGGACCGGCCGGGGCGATGAACTCGATGCCCAGCAGCTCGGCCCAGAGCTCACCGTCCGGGCCGACCAGGGCCGCGTCGCAACGAGCGCCGCGCTCGTCGCGGTGACCGTCGGCCACGATGCACAGCGCCGGGCCCGGCAACCGGCCCCAGCGGTGGATGCGGCACTCGGCGACCCCCATGGGCAGCACCGGGCGGTGCTCGTCCATCGCCCAGACGCCGCTGAGCTGCAGCGCGCCGTCGAGGGCGGCGAGGTCCACCGGCAGGTCGTCGTCGGGCCAGCCCATCGCCCGGGCGCCCAGGACAGTGCCGACGACCCCCTGGGGACCGATCTCGCCGAGTGAGCGGACCACGTGCAACCGCGGGCCGTGGAACAGTGGCCGGCCGGCGTACACCGAGCTGCCCGGGAAGCGCGCCGGGTCACCGGCGGGCCGCCACTCGCGGTCCGGTCCCGGCGCGCCGAAGCCGGCCCGGAAGCACGGCTCACCCGCGTCGTTGCTCAGCCACACCTCCCGGCCGAACACCGTGACGCCGATGGTCTGCGGGTGTTCCGTGGCCACCGAGCGCAGCACCCGGACGCCGGTCAGCACGGCGTCCTGCTCCCGGACCCGGGCCGCCGCGGCCATCCAGCCCAGCCCGGCCGCCAGGGGCAGGATCGCGACGTCCTGCGGCCGGTGATCGGCGAGCCAGGGATGCGTACCGGCGTCGACCGCGACGCTGGCCGGCTGGGCCCGGTCCGGGACCGTCGAGCGCGGAGTCAGCACGATGTGGGCGGGCCCGTCGACAGCCAGCTCGGCGACGAACGCGGCCGCGCGGGCGTGGACCGGAACCGGCTCGTTGTCGGTCTCACCCGTCACCGGGCCGGCGTCGCCGGCCGGGTCCCAGGCCAGCGAGCGGACCAGGCAGCCCGGACGGCGGCGCTGCTCCGCCTCGGCGATCCGGTCCAGGGTGGCGCCGATCAGGGCCTGGGTGCCGTCGCCGAGGTCGCCGGACCAGCCGGCCACCGAGGAGAAGAGCATCAGGGTGTCGAGCGGATCCTGCGCGGTGGCGGCGATCAGCGCCGGCAGACCGGCCAGGTGCGTGCTCAGCGCCCGGTCGGCGTCGGCGGCGGACTTCTCACCCGGGCGCCGGTCCGCGACGACCTCGGCGCAGTGCAGCACTCCGGTGATCGGGCCCCACTCCGAGCGGACCACGTCCAGCTCGGCGGTGAGACGGTCGGCGTCGCGGTCGTCGGCGTGCACGTACCGGGCCTCGGCCCCGGCGGCCACGCAGGCCGCGATCGTCTGCCG
>NZ_JBEZGQ010000552.1:0-5648 GCF_040650095.1 Actinoplanes sp. NPDC048791
GCGCGGCCGGCGCTGGCGGCGCCGGACCAGGTCGCGGTGTCGGCGACGGCGGCGAAGTTGGAGTTGAACAGGGTCATGAGCGTGGTGTGCACCGTCTTCGCGTCGGCGAACCCGGCGTCGTTGGCGATGTTGATCGCCCCGGTGGCGTCGGAGAGCACCTCGGCGGTCAGGCCGTGGGTCTCGGCCTCGGCGGCGGAGGCCAGCACGCAGTTGTTGGTCATGTAGCCGACGAGCGTGACGGTGTCGATGTCGCGCTCCCGCAGCCAGGACAGCAGGTCGGTGCCGGCGAACACGGTGCCGTACTGCTTGACGACCGACTTCCACTCGCCGGTGCGGCGGCTCTCGACCGCCGGGTGCAGCTGAAAGCCGGGCCGGGTCGGATTGAACAGCGGCGCGCTGTCGCCCATCGTGTGCTGCACCGCCACGACGGGGATGCCCGCGGCGGTGGCCGCGTCGATCGCCCGGGTGATCTGCGGCAGCGAGTCGGCGTGCGGCGGATACCGGATCTCCAGCGGGCCGCCGAAGTAGTCCTGCTGCACGTCGATGACGATGAGGGCGCGACGCGGTGCGGTGGTCATGGCTGGTGCACTCCTTGCTGTCGATGCCGCCGTTTCGACGACGACACCTCGAGTCTCCACTCCCCGACCACCTCAGGCCATTGGCACAAGTTGGCAGGCCGTCGACATGCTCGCCGCCCGCCACCGCGACGTCGACGTCGACGCCTCCGTGCTGTACATCGACCACGGCGACGTACTGACCTCCGCCGGCACCGCCTCGGCGATCGACGCCTGTCTGCACCTCGTCCGCAGCAGGCTGGGCGCTGCGGCACCTGGCGGAACCCCTGCCGGTCGAGCGGCTCGCCGACGTCACCCTCCTGAGCCGGCGTACGTTCATCCGGGCTTTCCGGGCCTCCACCGGCGTCACCCCGGCGGTGTGGGTCCGGCGCCGGCGCCTCGACGAGGCTCGCCGGCTGCTGGAGTCGACCGACCTGGCGATCGACCAGATCGCCGCCGCCTGCGGCTTCGGCAGCACGGTCACCATGCGACAGTGCTTCGCCGCGGCCTTCGACACCTCACCGTCGGAGTACCGCCGACGGTTCGACGCCCGAAACGCGGGCGGCGAGGGCGTGGGCACCACTCCCTGATCATCGGTTGCCGGGCCGTTCGCGGACCCGCTCGGCGATCGCCCGGCCCAGCTCGGCTGTCGTACCGGTGCCGTGCAGATCGGGGGTCAACGGCGCCCCCTGCGGCCCGTACGCCAGGACGTCCTCGACCGCGCCGAGCAGGTGCGCCGCCGCTTCCGGGTGGCCCAGGTGCTCGAGCATCATCGACCCGCACCAGATCTGGCCGACCGGGTTGGCGATGCCCCGCCCGGCGATGTCCGGGGCGGAGCCGTGCACCGGTTCGAACAGGCTCGGGTGCTCACGTTCGGGGTTGATGTTGGCGCTCGGGGCGATGCCGAGCGTGCCGGTGCAGGCCGGGCCGAGGTCGGACAGGATGTCGCCGAACAGGTTGCTGGCCACCACGACGTCGAACCAGTCGGGGTGCAGCACGAACTGCGCCGCCAGCGCGTCGATGTGGAACTTGTCGAGCCGTACGTCCGGGAACTGCTCGCCCATCGCCGCCACCCGTTCGTCCCAGTACGGCATGGTGATGGCGATGCCGTTGCTCTTGGTCGCCGACGTGAGGTGCTGCTTCGGGCGGCGGCGCGCCTGCTCGAAGGCGAAGCGCAGGACGCGGTCGACGCCGACGCGGGTCATCACCGTCTCCTGGAGCACGGTCTCGCGTTCGGTGCCTTCGAAGATGCGCCCGCCGACACTGGAGTACTCGCCCTCGGTGTTCTCCCGTACGACGACGAAGTCGATGTCGCCCGGCTCCCGGTCGGCCAGGGGGCTGCGGACGCCGGGCATGAGCCGGCAGGGGCGCAGGTTCACGTACTGGTCGAAGACCCGCCGGATCTGCAGCAGGCTGCCCCAGAGGGACACGTGGTCGGGGACGACCGACGGCCAGCCGACCGCTCCGAAGTAGATGGCGTCGTACCCGCGCAGCGTCTCCTCCCAGCCGGGCGGCAGCATCGTCCCGTGCCGCTGCCAATGATCGGCGCTGGCGAAGTCGAAGTGGTCGAAGTCGAGCCGCAGCCCGAAGTGGTCGGCGGTGGCCCGCAGCGCCTCGATCCCGGCCGGGACGACCTCCTGGCCGATGCCGTCGCCGGGGATGACGGCGATGCGGTGCGCGGTCATCGCGCCTCCCGCAGCGCCGCGAGGCCGCCCTGCGAGTCCTCGAGGGCGATGCGTTCCGCGGCGGCGGAGTCGCCGGCGCGCAGCGCGCGCACCAGGGCGCGGTGGCTGGTGTAGCGCTCCAGGCCGAAGGTCTGGTCCTCTGCGACCCGCCGCAGCAGCAGCTCGCGGCGCTGCGGCCGGGAGAACACCCGGCTCTGCTCGAGCATCCGGATGAGCACGGGGTTGTGGGCGCAGGCGTCCACGGTGTCGTTGAACTCCTGCATGGTGTCCAGGAGCGCGGTGAGGTGCCGTTCCGACGGCTGTCCCGGGTGACCGCGTTCCTTGAGCAGGATCAGCAGGTCGTCGGCCCGGTCGAGGATCGCGTCCAGGGCGTCGAGCTGGGCGGCGGTGGCGTGCCGGGCGGCGAAGCGGGCCACCAGGCCGCGCAGGCCGACCTCCACCTCCGCGAGGTCGTCGATGGCGGCATCGCGGATGGCGGCGACCCGCACCGTACGGGGGCCGATCCGCTCGATGAGCCCGTCGAGCTCCAGGCGGCGCAGCGCTTCGCGGACCGGGGTCGGGCTGATCGTCAGCCGCTCGGCCATGCCGCGCTCGGTGACCTTGTCCCCCGGAGCGAGCTCGCCGGTGGCTATCGCGCTGCGAAGCTGACGGTACGCCTGGTCGGACAGCGTCTGGGTGGCAGTCATGAGGGCACTTTACCGCCTGCCATGGCAAACTTGCATGCAACTGTTGACGGTTTTGCCATAGCAAATTAGCGTGACGCCCGACACGTGGAGGCAACATGGCCGTTACGCTGCGGGACAGCACGGTGTCCCATCGGAAGATCACGTTCTTCATCGCCCTGACGCTGTTCGCGCAGGAGTCGACCTGGAACTTCTACGACAACCAGGTGCCCGTGCTGCTGCGCGAGCACGTCACGAGCGCGGCGGTCGTCGGCCTGCTGATGGGCATGGACAACCTGCTGGGCATCTTCATCCAGCCCTGGATCGGCAACCGGTCGGACAACACCCGGACCCGGTGGGGACGGCGGGTGCCGTACCTCGCGGTGGGCATGCCCCTGGCGGCGGTGCTCTTCGCGTTCCTGCCCTGGACCACGTCGCTGGTCACGCTGGTCGCCGTGATGTTCCTGTACGCGCTGGTCGTCAACACCATCCGGCCGCTGGCCGAGTCGATGATCCCGGACTTCCTGCCGCCCGAGCGGCGCAGCCGGGCCAACGCCGCCGTGAAGATCGCGGCCGCGCTGACCATCATCGTGGCCGCGCTGATCAGCCTCTTCGTCATCGACGAGCATCCCCGGGGGGCGTTCGTCATCCCCGCGGTGATCCTGCTGCTCGTCACGGTGGTGCTGGTCGCGAAGGTCCGCGACAGCCGGTCGGCCGCGTACCAGGCCGCACTGGCCGAGGACGCGGACGCCGCTCACGACGAGGCGCGGGTGCCGTTCCGCCGGGTCATCACCGATCTCGTCACCGACAGCGACCGCCGGCGGCTCCTGCTGCTCCTGACGGTCCTGCTCTTCGGCGGAGCGTGGTTCGCTTCCCGGTCGCTCGTCACCCCGTACGGGATGGAGGCCCTCGGCCTGACCCGCGGTGAGGCCGGCGGGCTCACCCTGCCCAGCGGCATCGCCTTCCTGCTGGCGGCCTACCCGGCCGCGCTGTGCGCCGAGCGCTTCGGGCGGCTACGCACCATGGGGGCCGGCATCATCATCTTCGCCGCCGCGATGGCGGCCGGCGCAGCCGTCCAGACCGCCACCGGGACGGTCGTCGCCTTCTGCGTCGCGGCCGTCGGCGCCGCCGGCTTCATGATCAACGCGGCCGTCGCCCTGTGGAACCTGGCGCCGTCCAGCCGGGTGCTCGGCGCCTACACCGGCCTGTACGCGGTCACCTGGTACCTCGGCGGCTTCGGCGGCCCGGCTCTCATCGGCGCCGTCGTCGACCTCACCGGCTGGGACTGGATGTTGCTGGACATCGGGATCCTCGCCGCGCTGGCCGTCCTCGTCGTCATCCGCCTCGGTCGCCTGCACCGGGACCGCGGCACCCCCATCCTCACCTGATCCGGAGTCCGATGCCCACCGTTCTGATCACCACCGATTACCTCACCCCGGGCGACGAGGTGGATGCCTTCCTCACCGGGCAGGGCTTCACCATCCGGCACGACCCGATGCGGGGACCGCGCCGGCCCGAGCAGCTGATCGCGGCCCTGGCCGGCGTCGAGGGCGCCCTGATCGCCAACGAGCCGATGTCGGAGCAGGTGCTGCGCGCGGCGCCCGAGCTGCGCGCCGTCGTGCGCACCGGCGTCGGCTACGACTCCGTCGATGTCGCGGCCGCCACCCGGCTCGGCATCAGCGTGAGCAACCTGCCGGGCATCAACAGCAACGCGGTGGCCGAGTACACCATCGGGCTGCTCCTGGCCCAGGCCCGGAACCTCGTGCCGATGGCCGCCGGGGTCGCCGCCGGCGCCTGGCCCCGCCGCGACGGGCACGAGCTGCGCGGCAAGATCCTCGGGCTGATCGGCCGGGGCGCCGTGGCCCGCCGGGTGGTGCCGCTCGCCCAGGCGTTCGGCCTGACCGTGCTGGGCACCGGCGAGCTGCCCGGGCCCGCCGTCCTGGTCACGCTGGACGAGCTGCTGCAGCGGTCCGACTTCGTCTCGGTCCACACCGCGCTGACCCCGCACACCCGGCACCTCATCGACGCGGCCGCGCTGAGCCGGATGAAACCGGGCGCCCACCTGATCAACACCGCGCGCGGGCCCATCGTGGACACCGCGGCCCTCGCCGAGGCCGTCCGTTCCGGGCGCCTCGCGGGTGCGGCCCTCGACGTCGTGGACGTCGAACCGCTACCGGCCGACAGCGTCCTGCGCGGTGTCGACGGCATCACCGTCTATTCGCACATGGCCGGGCAGACCGCCGAGGCCCGCCTGGCCGCCGGGCTGGAGGGCGCCGAGGAGCTCGTCGCCGCCCTGGCCGGCCACCCCCGGTCAGCCGTCAACCCCGTGACCCCGAGATGAGGATCATGACTGAAAACCGTGATTCCGTACGCGTGCTGGCGCCCAGCGGCATGCTCGGCGGCGGCTTCCCGCCCGAGACCATCACCCGCGGTCTGGACCTCGGCGCCGACGTCATCACCGTCGACGGCGGCTCGACCGACTCCGGCCCGTACTATCTCGGCTCCGGCACCGCCAAGACCGCCGCCGCGGCCGTCGCCCGCGACCTGCGCCTGCTGCTGCGCGCGGCGGCGACCGCCGGCATCCCGCTGATCGTCGGCTCCTGCGGCACCAGCGGCACCGACTCCGGCGTCGACTGGGTCGCCGGCATCACCCGCGAGATCCTGGCCGAGGAGGGGCTGAACCTACGGGTGGCCACCATCTACAGCGAACAGCAGGCCGCCGGCCTCAAGGAACACCTCGACGCCGG
>NZ_JBEZGQ010000553.1:0-5645 GCF_040650095.1 Actinoplanes sp. NPDC048791
CCGCAACGCGCGCCTCGGGGCGGTCGCCGCGCCGGCCCTGAGCGCGCCCAAGCGCAGCCGCGCCGCCGTGCGCGCCGAGTTCCGGCTCACGCCGGACACCCCGCTGATCCTGTCGGTCGGCCGGCTGCACCCGCAGAAGCGGTACGACGTCCTGGTCGAAGCCGCCGCCCGTTGGCGGGACCTGACGCCGGCGCCGATGGTCGTGGTGGCGGGATCCGGGCCCAGCTACATGCTGCTGGCCCAGCGGGCGTCGGAGCTGCGCGCCAAGTTCTTCCTGCTCGGCCACCGCAAGGACGTGCCCGACCTGCTGGCCGGCGCCGACCTGGCCGTGATCACCAGCGACTGGGAAGCGCGTCAGCTGTTCGCCCAGGAGGCGCTGCATGCCGGGGTGCCGCTGGTCAGCACGGCCGTGGGCGGGCTGCCCGGGCTGGTGGGGGACGCGGCGGTGCTGATCCCGCCGGGTGACGTGGACGCGCTGGATACGGCGGTGCGGGAGTTGCTGGCCGACCCGGCCAAGCGGGCGGAGTATGCGGCTCGGGGGCCGCGGCAGGCTGCTACCTGGCCGTCCGAGGAGGACACGGTTGCGGACGTGCTCGCCGCGTATGCGTCGGTGACCACGAGCGCACGGGCAGGTCAGGGGTGAGCGACCCGGGTTCCGGCCTCCACTCACCCGATCCGGACGACGAGTCGACGCCCGAGGCGGGCGTGGCGGGGTTGGGCGCTGGGCAGCCGCCTGCGGTGGCGTCCGGGGCTGGCGCGGAGCCGGGTGACACGACGACCGCGGCAGAGACGAAGCCGGATGGCGAGGACTCGGGCAGCCCGGCGAGCCGCGAAGGCGGCACGGACACGGCCGAGAAGGCCGAAGACCGCAAACCAGCCGGCCCGAGCTCCGACCCGAACAAGCGGAAGCCCCGCAAACCCACCGCCGCCAGGCCGAGAAGGACGGCGATCGAAGGCCGGGGCAGCTGGCCACGAAGAGTCCGCAACACCCTGCGCCGCGGGATCAGGCCGGACTCCGCGCCCCCCTCGAGGATGCGGCGGGGACGGACCTGGCTGCCGTACCTGTTGATCGTGCTCGCCGCGGCCGCCAGCATCGCCGGCCTCGCCGTGCGTCCCGCCACCGGCGCCCCGCAGGACACCGCCGACTACGTCATCCTGGCCGGCGCGGCCGGTCTGCGCTGGGAGGATCTTGACCCGCAGCGCACCCCCGCCCTCTGGCAGGAGGCCACCCGCGGCTCGATCGGCTGGCTCTCGGTGCGGTCCGCCCACTCCACCACCTGCCCGGCGGACGGCTGGCTCACCCTGGGTGCCGGCAATTACTCGATCTGGGCGAACACCCGTGTCACCGGGCAGTGTCCGCCCGTGCAGCCCACCCTGACCCAGCCTGACGCGCTCGGCGCCAATCTGCCTGAGCTGGGCGGTGTCGTGCGCGGTAATCAGGACAACCAGCCGTACGGCGCCCTGCCGGGTGCGCTCGCCGAGTCCGTGCGGTGCACCGTGGCCGTCGGGCCCGGTGCCGCTGTCGCTGCGGCGCGGCCGTTCGGGCGCGTCGACCGGTACGCGGCCACGCTTCCCGACGATCCCCGGAGCCTGCTCTCCTACTGTGTGCTCAGCGTGGTCGACCTGGGCACGATCACCGGTTCCGGCGCCGCGCGGCAGTCGCTGGTCGCCCAGGCCGATGCCACCTTGGCGCGGATCGTCGCCGCGCGGCCCGAGCGGTCGCTGATCATGGTGGCGGGGGTTTCCGACACCGACACCACCTCGCGGTTGCATGTGGCGATCGCCGAGGGACCGGGCTGGCAGGGTGGCTGGCTGACCTCCGCCGGCACCGGCCGGGACGGCTATCTGCAGCTTGTCGACTTCGCGCCGACCGTGCTCACCGCGTTGGGCCGGCCCTCGCCGGAGGGGCGGTTCAGTGGTTTCACCGCGCTGTCGGTTCCTGGGCGTACCGCTGATCCGGCCGAGGCCGTCGGGGGCGAGAACAACGCCGACAAGCGGGCCGGGGCTCAGCTCGGGATCGCCGGGACGTTCTTCACCGGGCTGGCCGCCGTACAGCTGCTGGTTTTTCTGCTCGTGGTGCCGTTGATGATCCGGGCCCGGCGGCATGCCGGCCCGACCGGGCCCGCGGCCGCGCCGCGGCTGCTGGTGCTCGGGGTCGAGGTGCTGCTCATCGCGGTGGCGCTGGCCATTCCCGCCGCTCTGCTGGCCGACGCGGCGCCCTGGTGGCGGGCCGGGCGGCCGGGCATCGTGTTCGCGTTGCTGACCTTCGCGTTGATGGTGCTGGGCACTGCCGCGGTCCGGCTCGCGCCGCGTTACCCGCGCACGCTGTGGCCGATGGGTGTGGTCTGCGCGATCGGTGCCGCCGTGGTCGGGTTCGACCTGCTCACCGGCGCGCAGTTGCAGCTCAACGGGGTCGCCGGCTACTCGGCGATCGAGGGCGCGCGGTATTCCGGAGTGGGCAGCGTCGGCCTGGGCGTTTTCGTCGCCGGCATGTTGTTCCTGGCCGGCTGCGTGGCGCAGTGGGTGCGCCGGCCCTGGCGGCCCGTCGTGGTCGTGATGGTCGGCGGGCTCGCCGTCGTCATGGTCGGCAGCCCCTACCTGGGCGCCGACCCGGTCGGCGCGATCGCCGTCACCGCCGGCGTGTGCGTCGCCGCGGCGATCAGCACCGGCGGCTGGCTCACGTTCCCGCGTTTCGCCTGGGCGGCGCTCGCCGGGCTCGCGGTCACCATCGGCTTCGCCGTGCTGGACCTGCGCCGGCCCGAGCTTGAGCAGGGCAGCCTGGGGCGGGCCCTGACGGCCCTGGGCGACGGTACGGCGGGCCCGGCCATCCAGCGCGCGGCCACCTCCAACGGTCACGCTCTGGACAGCCCGTTGACGCTACTGGCGGTGATCGGCGTCCTCATGCTGGCCTTCAGCCAGTTCTCGCCGTGGGGCGGCCTCAACCGGGTCTTCGGGCTGCACCCGGCCCTGCGCGCGGCGTTGGCCGGCACCACCGTCGCCACGATGATCGCCGGAGTGCTCGGCGGGGCGGCGTTCGCAGTCGCGGGTGCCGCCGCGGCGGTGGCCGTGCCCTTGGCCGTTCTGACCACCTTGCGGGTGCTCGGACACGCCGCCGACCGCACCCGGCCCGAAGGGGGCACCGACGGTCCCGGCGGGCCCGGCCTGTCGATGCGACCCGGCCCGGTGCCGCCGCCCGCGGGCGACAAATCCGACTCGGCGGGCGTGACCGTGCGTCAGCTCTGACCCGGACACGCGTGACGACCAGCCCGAACGTGCGCGCGCCGGCGATGGTGTTACCGTGGAATCCCGTGGATGGCGCGATCTACCGATGAGGGTTGAGCGCCGGTCTGCACGATCGCATCTGACCGACCACGGGAGCAGGCCTTGGCTGCAACATCACGCGAGACGCGGCACATCTTCGTCACCGGGGGCGTCGCCTCCTCGCTGGGCAAGGGCCTCACCGCCTCCAGCCTCGGCAATCTGCTGACCGCGCGGGGACTTCGGGTCGTCATGCAGAAGCTCGACCCCTACCTCAACGTCGACCCCGGCACGATGAACCCGTTCCAGCACGGCGAGGTCTTCGTGACCGAGGACGGCGCCGAGACCGACCTCGACGTCGGGCACTACGAGCGGTTCCTGGACCGGGCGCTGGCCGGCAAGGCGAACGTCACCACCGGCCAGATCTACTCCTCGGTGATCGCCAAGGAGCGGCGCGGCGAATACCTGGGCGACACCGTGCAGGTCATCCCGCACATCACCAACGAGATCAAAGAGCGCATCTTCGCGATGGCCGATCCCGACGAGTACGGCCGCACCCCCGACGTCGTCATCACCGAGGTCGGCGGCACTGTCGGTGACATGGAGTCGCTGCCGTTCCTCGAGGCGATCCGCCAGGTGCGTCACGAGATCGGCCGTGACCACGTCTTCTACCTGCACGTCTCCCTGGTGCCGTACCTGGCGCCGTCGGGCGAGCTGAAGACCAAGCCGACCCAGCACTCGGTGGCCACGCTGCGCAACATCGGTATCCAGCCCGATGCGCTGGTCTGCCGCAGTGACCGGGAGATCCCGGAGAAGCTCAAGCACAAGCTGTCGCTCTACTGCGACGTCGACCGCGAGGCCGTGGTGGCCTGCCCGGACGCGCCCAGCATCTACGACATCCCCAAGGTGCTGCACCGCGAGGGTCTGGACGCGTACGTGGTGCGGCGGCTCGGGCTGTCGTTCCGTGACGTGGACTGGACCAGCTGGGACGACCTGCTCGAGCGGGTGCACCACCCGCGCCGGACGATCACCGTCGCGCTGGTCGGCAAGTACGTCGACCTGCCGGACGCGTACCTGTCGGTCAGTGAGGCGATCCGGGCGGCCGGCTTCGCCAACCACGCCCGGGTGCAGCTGCGCTGGGTGCCCAGCGACGACTGCGACACCCCGGCCGGCGCCGCCACCGCCCTGAAGGGCGTCGACGGCATCGTGATCCCCGGCGGCTTCGGCATCCGCGGCATCGAGGGCAAGATCAACACCTCCCGGTACGCGCGGGAGAACGGCCTGCCGATCCTGGGCCTCTGCCTCGGCCTGCAGTGCATGACCATCGACGCCGCGCGCAACCTGGCCGGCCTCGAGGGCGCCAACTCGCTGGAGTTCGACGAGCAGGCCCCGCACCCGGTCATCTCCACCATGGCCGACCAGGAGGACATCGTCGCGGGCAAGGGCGACCTGGGCGGCACGATGCGCCTGGGTGCGTACCCGGCGGCGCTGACCGAGGGCTCGATCGTGGCCGAGGCGTACGAGGGCACGGAGATCTCCGAGCGTCACCGGCACCGCTACGAGGTCAACAACGCGTACCGGGACCGGCTCGCCCAGGCCGGCCTGAAGTTCTCCGGCACCTCGCCCGACGGCCGGCTGGTCGAGTTCATCGAGCTGGACCGCGAGACGCACCCGTTCTTCGTGGCCACCCAGGCCCACCCGGAGCTCAAGAGCCGCCCGACCCGGGCGCACCCACTGTTCGCGGCGTTCGTCAAGGCCGCGGTGCAGTACGCGGCCGCCGACGAGCTGCCGGTCGAGGTGGCCGACGGCAGCAAGACCGTCGCCGAGCGCGGCAGGACCGACGGCAAGGGCAAAACCGGCAAGGCCGCGGTCGCGGCATCATGACAGCCTTCGCCCACGAGACCCTCTCGCGCACCGAGCGGTACGCGGGACCGATCTTCACGGTCTACTCCGACGAGGTCACCATGTCCGGTGGCGGCACCGCCGGGCGCGACGTCGTGGTCAACAAGAACGCGGTGGTCGTGGTCGCCCTCGACGACGTCGACCGGGTGGTGCTGATCAAGCAGTACCGGCACGCGGTCGGCAAGCGGCTCTGGGAGCTGCCGGCCGGCCTGTGCGACGTCGAGGGCGAGGACCTCGTCGTCACCGCCGCCCGCGAGCTGGCCGAGGAGGCGGACCTCAACGCCGGCCGCTTCGACCTGCTGGTGGACCTGCACCCGTCGCCCGGCTTCAGCGCCGAGAAGGTGCGGATCTTCCTGGCCCGGGAGCTGACCCCGGTGCCCGAGGACCAGCGCCACGAACGCACCGACGAGGAGGCCGACATCGAGATCGTCTGGCGCGACCTCGACGAGGCCGTCGCCATGGTGCTGCGCGGCGAGGTCACCAAC
>NZ_JBEZGQ010000554.1:0-5628 GCF_040650095.1 Actinoplanes sp. NPDC048791
GCCGTGGCGGCCGTGGGCGCGCAACCTGCTGGTGTACGGGCCGTTCGCCGCCGCCGTGCTGATCGTCCAGATCGTGCTCTACCTGATCGCCCCGTCCGGCTCCCTGCCCACGTACGCGCTGCTGTGCGGGCTGAGCATGCCGTTGCTGGCGTTCGGGCTGGGCTGGCTGACGATCGGCTTCGTCTACGGCGGCGGCCCCGCGAAGGTGGACCGCACGCCGATCGTCGGCGCGATCGCATGCCTGACGCCCGTGCTGCTGACCTGCATGGGTGTCGGCCTGCTCGCGTTCATCCGGTGAGGAGGGGCTGACATGGCCAGCGTCGAAGAGGTCAAGGCGAACGTGGCGGCGTCCGTGGACGGCACGCAGCGGGCGGTGGCGAGCATCCAGCAGGTCACGGACCAGCTCGACGACGCGCTGGCCCTGCTGCGGATGACGGCCATCGGATCGTTCCATCCGTCGGTGGCCACCGCGATCGCCCAGCTGGAGCAGGCCCGGACCCGGCTGGACGAGGCCCAGACCCTGGCCCGGTCGGCGATGGACAGCGCCGACGCCTACCGCATGATCGTCTAGCGAGGCAGGGCGCGGCGGCCGTGCGCGTCCCAACCTCGGCGCGGCCGGCGGGCCGGCGATCTAGTCGGGCAGGGCCGCGGTGAGGTCGATCTCGACGAGCTGGCCGCCGAAGCCGAGAGCCGCCACTCCCAGCAGCGTGCTCGCCGTGGTGAACGCTGGTGCCAGCTCCGAGGCCATCAGCCTGTCCCATACGCCGGCCAGCACGGCCGACTCGGTGCTGACCACGTAGATCACCGAGCGGGCCACGTCAGACGGCTTGGCACCGGCCGCGGCGAGCACGGCCAGGCAGTTGGCGATGACCTGGTCGGTCTGGGCCGCGTAGTCGCCCGGGCCGACGACCTTGCCCGTGACGTCGAGGGGGCACTGGCCAGCCAGGTGGGCGAGGCGGCCGGCCGAGGTGATCGTGACGTGGCTGTAGCCGGGCGGCTCGTGCACACCGGCGGGGTTGAACTTCTCCAGCATCGCGCCAGTATCGCCAACCGGGCGGCGATCAGCGCGCGTTTATCAGCGCCATCGCCTCGGCGCGGACCTTGCCGTCGCTCTGGAACGCGCCGCGGACGGCCGAGGTGACCGTACGGGCGCCGACCTTGCGGATGCCGCGCATCTCCATGCACATGTGCTCGCACTCCAGCACCACGATGACGCCCCGGGGTGCGAGCTTCTCCATGAGCAGGTCGGCGATCTGCGAGGTGAGCCGTTCCTGCACCTGGGGGCGGCGGGCGAAGACCTCGACCAGCCGGGCCAGCTTGGACAGGCCGGTGATCCGGCCGTCGACGCCGGGGATGTAGCCGATGTGCGCGACACCCTTGAACGGCAGCAGGTGGTGCTCGCAGAGACTCATCAGCTCGATGTCGCGGACGAGCACGAGCTCCTCGTGGTTCGCCTCGAACGTCGTGGTCAGCACCTTGGCCGGGTCGACCCGCAGACCGGCGAAGAGCTCCGCATAGGCCCGGGCCACCCGGGCCGGGGTGCGCTGGAGACCGTCGCGGTCCGGGTCCTCACCGATGGCGATGAGGATCTCCCGGACCGCTTTCTCGATGCGGGCCAGGTCGACGGCCTGCTCGACCGGGGTGCCGGTGAGCTTGCCGTCGACCAGACGCGCGGCGAGGTAGTCAGGCTCGTCGGAGTCGTTGGGCTCCGTCGAGCTGCCGTCGGTGATCAGTGGTTGCCTTCCACCGAGCCGTTCGGCGTGCTGCCCGCATTCGGGTTGACGCCACCCACGGCGACCTGGCCGTCGGCTTCCGCCTGGGCCTTGAGCTTGTCCCGCTCGGCCGGGGTGAGGACCGGCGGCGCCTCGGACGGGAGCCGCTTGCCGAAGCCGTTGAACGGGGCCATCGGCGGCCGCTTCTGCACCCGGGCGCAGATGCGGTTCATGTCCTCCTGGGTGATGGTCTCCTTCTCGATGAGCTCGAGGACCATGTTGTCCAGGACGTCGCGGTACTCGACCAGGATCTCCCAGGCCTCGTCGTGGGCCAGCTCGATCAGGGCCCGGACCTCGGAGTCGATGTCGGCGGCGACCGAGTCCGAGTAGTCCTTCTCGTGGCCCATGTTGCGGCCCATGAACGGCTCGTCGCCGCTGGTGCCGTACTTGACGGCGCCGAGCTTGGAGCTCATGCCGTACTGGGTCACCATGGCGCGGGCCAGGCCGGAGGCCTTCTCGATGTCGTTGCCGGCGCCGGTGGTGGGCTCGTGGAAGACGAGTTCCTCCGCCGCCCGGCCACCCAGCGCGTACGCCAGCGTGTCGATCATCTCGGCGCGGGTCTGGGTGTACTTGTCCTCGGTCGGCAGGACCAGGGTGTGCCCCAGCGAACGGCCACGGGGAAGGATCGTCACCTTGTGCACGGGCGCGGAGTGCGGCAGCGCGTACGCCACCAGCGCGTGCCCGCCCTCGTGGTAGGCGGTGATCTTCTTCTCGTTGTCGCTCATCGCGCGGGAGCGCCGCTCCGGGCCGGCGATGACCCGGTCGATCGCTTCCTCGAGGTAGAAGTTCGAGATCGCGCGCTTCTCGTTACGGGCGGTCAGCAGCGCGGCCTCGTTGATCACGTTGGCCAGGTCGGCACCCGAGAAACCGGGCGTGCGGCGGGCCACCGAGTCGAGGTCGACGTCGGGCGTGAACGGCTTGCCCTTGGCGTGCACCCGCAGGATGGCCTTGCGACCCTCCATGTCCGGGTTGTCCACCGGGATCTGCCGGTCGAAGCGGCCCGGGCGCAGCAGCGCCGGGTCGAGGATGTCCGGCCGGTTGGTGGCGGCGATGAGGATGACGCCACCCTTGGTGTCGAAGCCGTCCATCTCGACGAGCAGCTGGTTGAGCGTCTGCTCGCGCTCGTCGTGACCGCCGCCCATGCCGGCACCGCGGTGCCGGCCGACCGCGTCGATCTCGTCGACGAACACGATCGCCGGGGCGTTGGTCTTGGCCTGCTCGAACAGGTCGCGGACCCGGCTCGCGCCGACACCCACGAACATCTCGACGAAGTCGGAGCCGGAGATCGAGTAGAACGGCACCCCGGCCTCACCCGCGACGGCCCGGGCGAGCAGGGTCTTACCCGTGCCCGGCTGGCCGAAGAGCAGCACGCCCTTGGGGATCTTGGCACCCAGCGCCTGGTACTTCGCCGGGTTCTGCAGGAAGTCCTTGATCTCCTGGAGCTCCTCGACGGCCTCGTCGGCGCCCGCCACATCGGCGAACGTCGTCTTGGGCATGTCCTTGGTCAGCATCTTGGCCTTGGACTTGCCGAAGTTGAGCACGCGGGAGCCGCCGCCCTGCATCTGCGACATGAACAGCAGCAGCAGGATGACGAGGATGGCGATCGGCAGCAGGTTGACCAGCAGGCTCAGCAGGATGCTGTCGCCGGACACGGTGGCGTTGACCGTGCCGGTGATCCGGCCGGCGGCCTTGGCCTCCTGGACGTCGGCCCAGATCTCATCCGTGAGTTCGTACGGATACTGGGTCTCGATCTTGTCCGTGGACTTGCCGTCGAACCGCTCCGGTGTCGCCAGTTCGAGCTGGAGCGTCTGCTCCTTGTCCTCCTGGATGACCTTCTTGATGCCGGGCTGGTTGAGTCGCTCGAGGACGACGGAAGTATCAACTCGCTGGTAGCTCGGACCACTGGTGAAGAATGAGCTCAGCGCAATCGCACCGATGATCACCAGAATGATCCAGACCACCGGGCGGCGGAAGAAACGCGTACGTTCCATACTGTTGTCGGGCGCCTGATGCGCCCGGACCCTCCTGATCGGCGTCCTGGTCACCTGGGTTGACTTGCCTCCGCCACCGGGCGCCGATGATGGCTTTCCCCGCGGTGGAGACTCAGCCGCATCGATAACCTGAGGCCGCTCCGGCAAACTTCACCGGTGCGACCGCTACCGATCCGACCCCTCCGGCGCTTGTGACACTGCGCCATCGGTCACTCGACCGTACACCGTGGCCGCCTCTTGCGACTGGTCCAGCCCGGCCTCCGGGACCCCTCCGGTCACCCCCTGTTCATGCCGGAGCCCCGGCTAAACAGGCACAGAATCGGACAATACAGCCCGGTTACGGACCATGCCGCCGATTCCTGAGAGTCGGCTGGGAGACCGTTCAGCTACGGGCGTACACCTCGGGCTTGAGCACTCCGACGTACGGGACCTCGCGGTAACGCTCCGAGAAATCCAGTCCGTAGCCGACCACGAACTCGCTGGGGATGTCGAAGCCCACGTACTTCGTCGGCACCGGCACCTTGATCGCGTCCGGCTTACGGAACAGCGCCACCACCTCGACGCTGGCCGGCTGCCGGGACTGCAGGTACTTCATCAGCCAGGACAGGGTCAGGCCGGAGTCGACGATGTCCTCGACGATGACCACGTGCCGGCCGGTGATGTCCCGGTCCAGGTCCTTGAGGATGCGCACCACCCCGGAGGAGGTCGTGCCGGAGCCGTAGGACGAGACGGCCATGAACTCCATCTCGGAGGAGGGGCCCTGCCGGCCCAGCGCACGCGCGAAATCCGCCATGAACATGACCGCGCCCTTGAGCACGCAGACCAGCAGAATGCCGCCCTCGGCCTCCGCGTAGTCCGCGGCGACCTGCTTGGCCAGCTCTTCGGTCTTCTCGCGGATCTGCTCCTCGGAGATGATCACGCGGTCGATGTCGGCGTCGTACCAGGAGCCGTCTGCCATGCGCCTAGCGTGCCGCATGAACGTGGCCGGTCGTGGCCGGGGGCAGCGGTCCGTGCCCGTCCAAGCGCTGGTTATGGGGCGAATCCGGCCCCGGCGTCCGGACCGGGAGCACGGACAGTGACAACTGTCACAAGGTGGCGGGCACCAGGTCACCCGCTCGGCGACCCACGACGATCCCCCCGGGCAACGACGCGGGGCCCTGGCCGTGCCAGTCGGTCACCAGCGCGTCCAGCGCGAGGACGTGCCGGTGCGAGAGCGCGGCGCCCGGTGCACCGAGCTCGCGGGCCCAGGCGTGCAGCACCCGGCTCCGGATGGCCGCGGGCATTGCCGCCAGGGCACCCACCGAGAGACCGGCGCCCGACCGGCACGTGCCGAGGGCCTCGGCGGCGATCCCGTCGAGGTAGCTGACATCGGTGGCGACCAGCGAGGCGGTCCGCGCCAGGTTGGCGACGACCGCGGGCCCCAGGGCCGCGATCAGCGCCGGCAGGGCGTCGGCCCGGACCCGGGACCGGGTGTACGCGGGGTCGGTGTTGTGCGGGTCCTCCCAGGCCGCGAGCCCGAGCGCGGCGCAGGCCTTGCGGGTGTCGGCCCGGGTGACGTCCAGCAGCGGCCGGACGAAGACCCCTTTCCGGTACGGCATCCCGGACAGTCCGCGCGGCCCCGCACCTCGGGCCAGCGCGAGCAGCACGGTCTCGGCCTGGTCGTCACGGGTGTGTCCGAGCAGCACCAGCGCGGCGTGGTTTCGCTCGGCGACGGAGGAAAGGGCCTCGTAGCGCGCGTCCCGGGCGGCGGCCTCGGGTCCGCCGGGACGGCCGGTCACGTCGACCGTGGTGATCTCCACCGGGGCCAGCCCGGCCGACCGCGCCCAGTCGGCGACGGCAGCGGCCCGGGCCGCCGAGCCTTCCTG